>JBBIIW010000530.1:0-2370 GCA_037446305.1 Candidatus Rokuibacteriota bacterium | reverse complement strand
GGCGCCGAGGAGCGCCGGCAAGGCCACCCCGACGCCCGAGAACCGCGGCCGCCTGATGCCCCTGGGCGACCTGCTGGTGGCCGGCGGCCTGATCACCCGGCAGCAGCTGGCCCAGGCCCTCAAGGAGCAGCGGACCAGCTCCGAGAAGCTGGGCTCGATCCTGGTCCGCCTCAAGTTCATCACCGAGGACCAGCTGGCCGGCTTCCTGTCGCAGCAGTACGGCGTGCCCTCGGTGACGCTGGCCTCGGTGACGGTGGACCCGATGGTCATCCAGCTCGTCCCCTCCAACGTCGCCCGGCGCTACGACCTGCTGCCCATCCGGCGGGACGGCGACACGCTCACGGTGGCCATGGCCGATCCGGTCAACGTCCACGCCATCGACCACGTGACGTTCATCACCGGGCTCCGCGTGCTGCCCGTCGTGGCCGCGCAGGGCGCCATCCGGGAGGCCATCGACCGCTACTACGAGAGCTCGATGCCCCTGATGACCGAGGCCCTGTCCAGCCTCAGCGCCGACCTGGAGGGCGTGGAGGTCGTGGGCGACGACGAGGCCGGCAGCAAGGTCGACGTCTTCGAGCTGAAGGAGTCGGCCGACGAGGCGCCGGTGGTGAAGCTGGTCAACATGGTCCTGGTGGAGGCCATCCAGCGGGGCGCCTCCGACATCCACTGGGAGCCGTACGAGAAGGTGTTCCGCATCCGCGTGCGCGTCGACGGCGTGCTGCACGAGATGCTCTCACCGCCCAAGAAGCTGGAGCCGGCCATCATCTCGCGCCTGAAGATCATGGCCAACCTGGACATCGCCGAGCGGCGCGTGCCCCAGGACGGCCGCATCAAGCTCCGCTACAACAACCGGGAGATCGACTTCCGCGTCTCCACGCTGCCCACGATCTTCGGCGAGAAGGCGGTGCTCCGCATCCTCGACAAGAACGCCCTGAAGCTCGACCTGACCCAGCTCGGCTTCGACCCCTGGGCCCTGGAGACGTTCCAGAAGGCCATCCGGCAGCCGTACGGCATGATCCTCATCACGGGGCCCACCGGCTCCGGCAAGACGACCACCCTGTACTCGGCCATCCACACCATCAACTCGCCCGACATCAACATCATGACGGCCGAGGACCCGGTGGAGTACAACCTCAAGGGCGTCAACCAGGTCCAGGTCAACGAGTCGGTCGGGCGCACCTTCGCCTCCGCCCTGCGCGCCTTCCTGCGCCAGGACCCGGACGTGATCCTGGTCGGCGAGACGCGCGACCTGGAGACCGCCCAGATCGCCATCCGGGCCGCCCTCACCGGCCACCTGGTCTTCTCGACCCTGCACACCAACGACTGCCCCTCGACGATCGCCCGCCTGACCGACATGGGGATCCCCCCGTTCCTGGTGGCGTCGTCGCTCCTGCTGATCGTGGCCCAGCGCCTGGGCCGCAAGATCTGCAAGGACTGCCGGGAGCCGTACGAGGCCGACGAGGACTCGCTGGTGCCGTACGGTCACCAGCCCACCGGTCAGGGGCGCATCACCCTCTACAAGGGGCGGGGGTGCCCGGCGTGCAGCTTCACCGGGATGAAAGGCCGGGTGGCCATCTACGAGATCATGCCGATCACCCAGGAGATCCGTGACCTGATCATCAAGGGCGCCTCGACAGCCGAGCTGCGGGCCATGGCTCAGGCCGACGGCATGAAGACCCTGCGGCAGGCCGGGCTCATGAAGGTCCTGGAGGGGATCACCACCGTCGAGGAAGTGCTCCGGGTGACCGTGGCCGAGTGACGCTCAGCGCCGCGCCGGCCCCCGGATCGCCTCCCACAGCTTCGCGGCGCCGAGCGGCAGGTCCAGGTGCGTGATGCCGAGCGGAGCCAGGGCGTCGATCACGGCGTTGGCCACGGCCGGGGTGGAGCCGATGGTGGCCGACTCCCCGATGCCCTTGACCCCCAGCGCGGTCCGCGGCGACGGCGTCCGCGTGTGGTCGTTGTCGAAGGACGGCAGGTCGTCGCTCCGCGGCAGCGCGTAGTCCATCAGGGTGGCGGTGAGGAGCTGTCCGGTCTCGTCGAAGACGGCGCCCTCCCACAGCGCCTGCCCGATCCCCTGGGCCAGCCCGCCGTGGACCTGGCCCTGCACCAGGAGCGGGTTGACCAGGAATCCGCTGTCGTCCACGGAGACATACTTCAGGATGCGGGGCTGCCCCGTCTCCCGGTCCACCTCGACCACGGCCACGTGGGCCCCGAAGGGGAACAGCGTCCCGGCCCCCCTGAGGTCCTGGCGCGCGGCCAGGGCGCCCCGGGCCGCGGCCGCCACCTGCGTCCAGGTCACGCTCCGGTCCGGCACGCCGCGCACGCGGAAGTGCCCGCTGTCCAGCACGACGTCGGCGGCGTCGATGGCGA
>JBBIIW010000529.1:0-2377 GCA_037446305.1 Candidatus Rokuibacteriota bacterium | reverse complement strand
CGGGGCCGGCGCGCCTCGCTTCACGGACTCGCGCACCGGATAGTTCTGCTCGCGCAGCGCGGCCGCCAGCCGCCGCGCGGCCTCCTGGTCCCGGAAGGCGCCGACCTGCACCCAGTAGGTGCCGCCGGAGGCTGACGGACGGCGGACCTGCGCCGCCGGCGTTCTCGCTTCCGGCGCCGCCCGGGCCACCTGACGCTGGGCTCCGGTGGCCGCCGGCTCCGGCGCCGGCGCGGGCGCCGCACTCGGCTCCGGGCGCGCGCCGGCCTCGGGTGCCGCCGCCGGGTCTGCCGGCTTCGCCGCCGCGGGTGCCGACCCCGCGGGCGCCGGGGAGGGCGTCGTCACCGCCACTGACGGCGCGGCGCCGCCGCCCGCGGCAGGCGATGCGGGTGGCGATGCCGGAGGCGCCGGCAGGACGGTCGCCGCCGTCCGGGGCATCGGCGGGTTGACCATCTCCAGCACGTATGGCACGGCCACGGCAGCGACGACGCCGAGCACGAGCACGACGACGAGAGCGCGGAACCAGAGCGTCGAGAAGATGCTGCGCGGGGGCTCGTCTTCGTATGCGTCCTGGTGCGCCATGCGCGTCATCTTAGCATAGGGCCTGTCGTTTTCAGTCTTTCAGCGCGCCCCGGAAGCCCCCCGGCCGCCCCCCCGGCGCCGCGGGCGCCCCCCGCCCCGGGGTCCGACGGCCGTCCGGAACGAGAGCCGGATCGGCGAGCCGGCGAACCCGAACGCCCGGCGCAGCGCGTTGACCAGGTACCGCTGGTAGGAGAAGTGCACCGCGCCGGGCCGGTTGACCCGGAGGGCGAAGGTGGGCGGGCCGGTCGCCACCTGGATCGCCGACTGCAGGGTCAGCGGCACGCCACCGACCGAGATCGGCCGCCGCGCGAACGCCGCCTGGAGCGTCTCGGTCACCGCGGCGGCGGGCACGCGCCGCCGCGCCTCCGCCGCCACCTCGTCCACGGTGGCGAACAGGTCGGGCAGCCCTTGCCCGGTCGTCGCCGACGTGAAGCAGATGGGCGCGTAGTCCAGGAAGGGCAGGCGGTCGCGGATCTGCTCGACGACCTCGGCCTTGCGGACCGTGCCCGGCGGCACCAGGTCCCACTTGTTCACGGCGATCACGGTGGCCCGGCCGGCCTCGTGAGCATAGCCGGCGATGTGCGCGTCCTGAGCGGTGAGCCCCTCGGCGGCGTCGAGGACGAGCACCGCGACGTGGCACCGCTCCAGGCTGCGCAGCGCCATGACCACCGCCAGCTTCTCGACAGGCTCGCTGACGCGGCCCTTGCGCCGGATGCCCGCCGTGTCGATGAGCACGTACGGGCGGCCGCGGTAGAGGATGGGCGTGTCCACCGCGTCGCGCGTGGTCCCGGGCCGGGCGTGGACCAGCACGCGCTCGCTCCCCACCATGGCGTTGACGAGCGAGGACTTGCCGACGTTCGGCCGGCCGATCAGGGCCAGGTGCACGGCCTCCGTCAGGCCGGCGGGGGCCCCGGGCGGGGCCGGGGCGGCGGCTCGCACCCGCTCCAGCATCTCGGCCACGCCGCGCCCGTGCTCGGCCGAGATCGGCACCGGATCGCCGAGCCCGAGACGGTAGAGGTCGGCCAGGCCCGCCTCCTGGGCCGCGGTGTCCACCTTGTTGGCGACCAGCACCACCGGCGCCCGCGCCCGCCGGAGGATGCGGGCGATCTCGAGGTCCAGCGCGGTGACGCCCGCGCGCGCGTCCACCACGAACAGCACCAGGTCGGCCTCGTCCACCGCGGCCAGGACCTGACGCCGCACGCCCTCGATCAGCGGCTCCCGGGAGGAGGGATCGAAGCCGCCGGTGTCCACCACCGTCGCCCGCCAGCGCTCGAATTCGACCTGCCCGTAGAGCCGGTCCCGCGTGACGCCGGGGACGTCGCGCACCAGGGAGCGGCGCCGGCCGACCAGGCGATTGAACAGGGACGACTTGCCGACGTTGGGCCGGCCGACGATGGCCAGGACCGGCCGCAGCGGTTCGGCCGGGGTCTGCCGCCGCTCGGCGGCACCGGCCGGGGCGGCCCCCGCCCTCAGGCGGCGCTCATCGCTCATCCACCCGCCAGCGCGCGCAGCAGGCTCCGGGCCGTGGGCTCCACCACGCGGTCGCGAACCCCCAGGTCGCGGGCCAGGTCGCCCGGCGCCAGGTCGTCCAGGAACACGCCGTCGCCGTCGCGGACGGGATCGGCAAGGTGCTGCCCTCGACGGAGTACGCGGTCGCTTCCGGCGACTCCTCGGGCCGCAGCGAGTCCCACGGGAGCAGCCAGCGGTCACGCGCCTGGTTGTCGCCGGCACGCACGAGCAGCGCAGCCATGCTGCCGTCCCGCGGCGCCAGGAGGACAACGTCGACGGCCGCCGTGAG
>JBBIIW010000528.1:0-2377 GCA_037446305.1 Candidatus Rokuibacteriota bacterium | reverse complement strand
AGCCCGCGCGTGGTCGTCGTGCCCGGCGACCTCGCGCGGCCGCGGCTCGGGCTGGCGCCGCCGGCCTTCGAGGCGCTGGCCGCGCGCACGGGCGCGATCTACCACAGCGGCGCCCTCACCAGCTGGGTGCACCCCTACGCCGGTCTCGAGGCGGCCAACGTCGGCGGCACCCGCGAGGTGCTCCGCCTGGCCACGACCGGCACCCTCAAGCCCGTGCACCATGTCTCGACGCTGGCCGTCTTCCCCCTGCTGGGCCGCGACCCGGACGCGGTGATCGGCGAGGACGACAGCCTGGATCACGACGGCGTCCTTTACGGCGGCTACGCGCAGAGCAAGTGGGTGGCCGAGCAGCTGGTCGCCCTGGCCGGCGCCCGCGGGGTCCCGGTCGCCGTCTACCGCCCCTCGCTGGTCACCGGTCACAGCGAGACGGGCGCCTGGAACGCCGCCGACGCGATGAGCCAGATGGTCCGCACCTGGACGGAGCTGGGCGCAGCCTACGACCTCACCGCGCCGGTCAACATGGTGCCGGTGGACTACGTGAGTCGGGCCATCGTCCACCTCTCGCGCGCGGCGGCGGCCGGCCAGCGCTTCCACCTGGCGAGCCCCCGGCACGTCGGCGTCGGCGACCTGGTGGAGTGGACGCGCCGGTTCGGCTACCGGCTGGAGCGCCTCCCCTACGAGGCCTGGCGCGCCCGGCTGAGCGCCCGCGGGCGGGCGGCGGCCCCGGCGGCGGTGCTGCCGCTCTTCTCGCTCACCGTCGCCGGCGCCGCCCCCAGCCTGCTGCGGGCCATGCCGCGGTTCGACTGCCGGCGGACGCTGGGGGCGCTGGCGGGAAGCGATGTCGTCTGTCCGGGGCCGGACGAGGCGCTGTTCCACCGCTCCCTGGCCTTCCTGGTCGGCCGCGGGGCGCTGCCGCCGCCGGAGAGGCAGGCCGTGGCGCCGTGATCCTGACCGCCCTCGCCACGCTGTTCCTCGTCCTGGCCGCGCTCTCCCTGGCCTGGCTGGTGCTGATTCACCTGCTGGCCTGGGTGTACTGGCGGCGCCATCCGACTGCGGCCGCGCCGGCCGTCCTGCCCCCCGTCTCCGTCATCCGGCCCGTCTTCGCCGCCACCGACGCCGCCCTCGGCGCGCTCCGGAGCTTCTGCGAGCAGGACTACCCCGCCCCGTGCGAGGTGCTCTTCTGCTGCGAGCGAGGCGATGCCGGCTCGATCGCCGTCGTGAACCGGGTGCTGCGCGCCGGTGGGGGGGCGCGGGGGCGGCTGGTCCTGAGCGACGAGCGCGACGCGAGGGCCATCGGCAAGCTGAAGAACACGATCACGGCCCTGGCGCACGCCCGCCACGAGGTCGTCGTGTTCGCCGACGACGATGTGGAGGCGCCGCGCTCGTACCTGCGGGAGGCGGTACCCGCCCTCGCCGGCGGCCGCACCGGCCTGGCCTTCAGCGCGCCCGCCTACCACGGCGTCGAGACGCCCGCCGCCGCCCTCATGGCCCTCTTCACCAACTCGCTGGTGCTCCGGCTCGCCACCGCCTGCAGCCTGGGCGTGTTCGACGGCGCGGTGGGGACGACCATGATCACCCGGCGCCGGGTCATCGACGACATCGGCGGGCTGGCCCAGTTCGGGCGGCAGGTCGTGGACGACATCCCGCTCGGGCGGGCCATCGCCCGGCGCGGCTACCGGATCCGGCTGCTGCGGGCGCCGGCACGCGTGCCGCACCGACGGGACACGCTCGCCCGCTGCTGGTCGCACCTCCACCGCTGGCTGGTCATCGTCCGTCACCACTACCCGGTGCGGCACTGGCTGATGACGGTCCTCGATCTCGGACTATGGTGGGCGCTCCTCCACGCCGGGCTGACCCTGCTCCGGACCGGGACGCCGGGTGCCGGCGCCTACCTCGTCCCCGCCCTCGCGCTGGGGCCGGTGGTCTCGGCGGCGATCGTCAACGCGACGTTCGTGCGCGACCCGCGCGCCTGGCGGTTCCTGTGGGTGGCCGTGCTCCTCGAGCTGCTGCGGTTGCCGCTCGCGGTGCACAGCGGCGTCACCCGCAGCATCCGGTGGCGCGGCCGGCGGTTGCGGGTCAACCGCGACGGCACGGTCACCGACCTCGCCCGCTCGCCCCAGCCGGCCCGCAGGCAGCCCGGCGCCGCCCTCGCGGCCGGAGCCGGCGCCGGCACGCCCCCGCGGAGCGAGCCGTGAGCGGCGGCCCCGGCCAGGGCGAGGTGCAGGTCTGGCAGGTGGAGGTCGAGGCGACCGACTCTGCGACGCTCTGGCCGGTGCTGACCGTGGCCTCCGCGAACATCTCCCCGGCGCCGCGCCGGCGCTCCGCGATCACCACGAGGTCGAGGACCTCGAACGGCGGGGCGTAGCCCGGCTGCGCC
>JBBIIW010000527.1:0-2382 GCA_037446305.1 Candidatus Rokuibacteriota bacterium | reverse complement strand
CGCGCCCTCCAGGGGCTCGCCGGTCGCGGGATCCACCCGGGCGGCGATGGCTTCCCAGATCGGCCGGAGCACCGCCCAGGCGCCGGGGTCGCCGCCCGGCATGAGCGAGGGGCCGAACCGCGCGCCGACCTCGCCCCCGCTCACTCCCGAGCCCACGAAGCGGCAGCGCCCCGCGTACTCCCGCTCGCGCCGGGCGGTGTCGGTCCACAGGCTGTTGCCGCAGTCCACGACCAGGTCACCGGGCTCGAGGCCGGCCTCGAGCAGGCTCCGGACGAAGCCATCCACGGCCGACCCGACGGTGACCATGAGCAGGACGATGCGGGGCGGCTTCAGGGCCCGGAGGACATCGGCGACGCTCTCGCAGCCCACCAGCCCGCCCGGCGTGTCCGGGTGCTCGGCCACGAAGCGCTCCATGGTGGCCGCCGTGCGGTTGAAGACGGCGACGCGGTAGCCGTGGTCGGCCAGGTTGAGGGCCAGGCTGCGCCCCATGACCCCGAGCCCGAGCAGCCCCACATCCGCCGCCATGGCCGCCTCCTGGGGACGATCGTACACCGCCGCAGACCCCCGGGCCCGCGGTACACTCTGGCCCCGTGACGACCGTCGTCGGCGTGCCGCGGGAGAGCTACCCCGGCGAGCGGCGGGTGGCGCTCGTGCCCGCCGTCGTGCCGCGGCTGATCAAGGCGGGGCTGGCCGTGCTCGTCGAGTCCGGCGCCGGCGAGGCCGCCGGGTATCCCGACGCCGCCTACCTGCAGGCCGGGGCCCGGGTCGCCGGCGACCGCACCGAGGTCTTCCGCGAGGCCGGCGTCGTGGTCCAGGTGCTCTGCCACGGCGCCAACGACCGGACCGGACGCGCGGACCTGCCCCTGCTGCGCCGCGACCAGGTGCTGATCGGCTTCCTCCGGCCGCTCGGCTCGCCGGAGACCGTGCAGGAGATCGCGGCCACCGGGGCCGTCGCGCTGGCCGTGGAGCTGATGCCGCGGGTCACGCGGGCCCAGGCCATGGACGCGCTGTCGGCGATGTCCACGGTGGCCGGCTACGCGGCCGTCCTGCGCGCCGCGGTGCTGCTGCCCCGCATGTTCCCGATGCTGATGACGGCGGCCGGCACCATCACCCCGGCGCGGGTGTTCGTGATCGGCGCCGGGGTGGCCGGCCTGCAGGCGCTGGCGACGGCCCGGCGCCTGGGCGCCGTGGTGTCGGCCTACGACGTGCGGCCGGCGGCGAAGGAGCAGGTGGAGAGCGTGGGCGGCCGCTTCGTGGAGCTGCCGCTGGAGACCGCCGACGCCGAGGACGCCCGGGGCTACGCCCGGGCCCGCGACGAGGCCTTCTACCGGCGCCAGCGCGAGCTGATGGCGCGCGTGATCGCCGAGAGCGACGTGGTGATCACCACCGCGGTCGTGCCCGGCCGGAAGGCGCCGGTGCTCGTCACCGGCGAGATGGTGGCCGGCATGCCGTACGGCTCGGTCATCGTGGACCTGGCCGCCGAGCGGGGCGGCAACTGCGAGCTGACCCGCGCCGACGAGACCATCGTGGCCCACGGCGTGACGATCGTGGGTGCCGTCAACCTGGCCGGCACCGTCCCCTACCATGCCAGCCAGCTCTACGCCCGCACGCTGACGGCGTTCCTGGAGCACCTCGCCCGCGACGGGGCCATCGCCCTCGATCGCGACGACGAGATCATCCGCGAGACGCTGGTCACCCGGGGCGGGCGGGTGGTGCACCCGCGGGTCGGCGAGGCGCTGGACCGCAAGGAGGCGTGATGGAAGCCCTCGCGATGACGCTCTTCGTCTTCGTCCTGGCCATGTTCGTCGGCTTCGAGGTCATCACCAAGGTGCCCCCGACCCTGCACACCCCCCTCACCTCGGGCTCCAACGCGGTGTCGGGCATCACGCTGGTCGGCGCCATCCTGTCGGCCGGCCTGCAGCTCACCACGCTCACGACGGCGCTCGGCTTCCTGGCCGTCGTCTTCGCGACCGTGAACGTGGTGGGCGGGTTCCTGGTCACCCATCGCATGCTGCGGATGTTCCGGCGGAAGTAGGGCCCGGTGCGCCTGGCGCTCGTCAACCTCGCCTACCTGGTCGCCTCGGTCCTCTTCATCCTGACCTTCAAGGGGCTGAGCCACCCGCGCACGGCCGTCAGGGCCAACCTCATGGGCTCGGTGGGCATGCTGGTGGCGGTCGTGGCCACCTTCCTCCTGCTCGGGCCGCGGGACGCCGCCGCCTACGCGGTGATCCTCGGTGGGATCGCGGTCGGCGCGGCGGCCGGCGCGCTCCTGGCGCTCCGGGTGCGGATGACCGCCATGCCGCAGATGGTGGCGCTGCTCAACGGCTTCGGCGGCGCCGCCTCGGCGCTGGTGGCCGGCGCCGCGCTGCTCGAGGAGCTGGC
>JBBIIW010000526.1:0-2393 GCA_037446305.1 Candidatus Rokuibacteriota bacterium | reverse complement strand
GGTGTGGGGGGCCATGTCGGGGCCCCCCACTTCGGTTAATTGCCGGACTACTACGAGATCCTCGGCGTTCCCCGCAACGCCAGCGAGACGGAGATCAAGAAGGCCTACCGCCAGCTGGCCATGCAGTACCACCCGGACCGCAACCCCGGGGACCGCGACGCCGAGGAGCGCTTCAAGCAGGTCAACGAGGCCTACGCGGTCCTGAGCGACCCCGACAAGCGCCTGCAGTACGACCGCTTCGGGACGGTGGGCGCCGGGGGCGGCTTCGCCGACGCCGGCTTCGGCACGCTGTTCGAGGACATCTTCGAGAGCTTCTTCACCACCGGGGGCCGCAGCCGCCGCACGCGGTCGGTCCGGGGCGAGGACCTCCAGTACGAGCTCAAGATCACCCTCGAGGACGTCGCCCGGGGGCTGGAGACGAAGATCCAGGTCCCGCGGCTGGAGACCTGCGCCACCTGCCGGGGCAGCGGCGTGCAGCCGGGCAGCCGCCCGGCCACCTGCGACATGTGCCACGGCCGCGGCGAGGTTCGGCTCACCCAGGGCTTCCTCACCGTGGCCCGCACCTGCCCCAAGTGCCAGGGCAGCGGCGAGCTGAACCGCAACCCGTGTGCCGCCTGTCGCGGCGAGGGCCGCCTGCGCGCCGAGCGGCTGCTGCCGATCAAGATCCCGGCCGGCATCGAGGACGGCATGCAGCTGCGCCTGGCCGGCGAGGGATCGGCCGGCTATCACGGCGGCCCGCCCGGCGATCTCTACGTGCTCGTCCGCGTGCGCGAGCACGAGCTGTTCGCGCGCCAGGGCGCGGACCTGCTGTGCGACGTCCCGGTGAGCTTCGCCCAGCTCGCCCTGGGCGCGGAGATCGACGTCCCGGTCCTCGACGGCGCCGCCCGCCTCAAGATCCCCGCCGGCACGCAGCCCTTCACGGTCCTGCGCCTGCGGGGCAAGGGCCTGCCCCGGCTGCGCGAGCGCGGCCACGGCGACGCCTGCTACCGGCTGGTCCTCGAGGTGCCGCAGAAGCTGACCCCCCGGCAGCGGGAAGCGCTGGAGGCCTTCGAGGCCGCCTCCCGGGGACACGGCACCCCTCTCATCGCCGCCTTCATGGACCGGATGAAGAAGCTGCTGGAGTGATGGCGGCCGCCGCCGGGTACTGGGAGCTGGCCCTGCCTGCTCCCCCGGAGGCCGCCGAGGCGCTCACCAACTTCCTCTGGGAGCAGGGCGCCCTCGGCGTGGTGGAAGAGCAGGTCGGCGACGGGGCAGCGCGCCTGCGGGCTTTCTTCCACGCGGAAGGCCCGGCCGAGCCTCTCGCCGAGCGCGTCGGCGCCTACGCCGGCGCCCTCCGGGCCCTGGGGCTGGGGGAGGCCGGGCCGCCGTCGCTGACGCGGCTCGAGGAGGGCGACTGGGCGGACGCGTGGCGCGCCCACTTCCAGCCCCTGCCGGTCGGACGGCGGCTGCTCGTCGTGCCGCCGTGGGAGGCGGGCGCCGGGGCCGACGGCCGGGTCGTGATCGTGATCGAGCCCGCCCGTGCCTTCGGCACCGGCCATCACGCCAGCACCGAGACCTGCCTGCGGCGGCTGGAGGCGGTCGTCGAGGCCCTCCGACCGGCGGCGGCCCTGGATCTCGGCACCGGCTCGGGCATTCTCGCCATCGCGGCGGCCCGGCTCGGGGTGGCCCGCGTGCTCGCCATCGACCAGGACCCGGACGCGGTCGCCGCCGCCCGGCAGAACACGGCGCGCAACGACGTCGCCGACCGCGTGCAGGTGCGGCTGGCCGATGCCGCCACCCTGGAGACGACCCCGGCGCCCCTCGTGCTGGCCAACCTCCTCTCCTCGGCGCATCTGGCGCTGGCCTGGCAGTACGCCCGCCTGGTGGCGCCCGGGGGCCGGCTCGTCGTCGGCGGCCTGCTGGCGGACGAGGCGGCGGGCGTGACGGCGACCCTCGAGCGGCACGGCTTCGTCCGGCTCGCCACCGCCACGCGCGACGGCTGGGCGGCGCTCGAGCTGACCCGTGCCCCGGCCTGAAGCGGTGCGGCGCTTCACGGTCGCGCCCGGGCAGATCGAGGGCGACCGGGTCGCCTTCGACCCCCAGGAGAGCCGCCACATGGCGGTGGTGCTCCGCCTGGCCCCCGGTGACCTCGTCGTGGCCGCCGACGGCGCCGGCCACGACTACACGGTGCGCCTCGACTCGCTGGGCGCCACGGCCAGCGGCACCATCGTCGCGGTCACCGCCACCCGCGCCGAATCGCCCCTGGCCGTCACGCTGGTGCAGGCCGTGCCGAAGGGAGACCGGATGGAGCAGATCGTCCGCACGGCCACCGAGCTGGGCGCGTGCGGGATCGCGCCGGCGCTGACCGAGCGCACCATCGTCCGGCTGCCGCCGGCACGCTGGCCGGAGCGCGC
>JBBIIW010000525.1:0-2393 GCA_037446305.1 Candidatus Rokuibacteriota bacterium | reverse complement strand
AAGGGCAAGCTGGCCAAGCCCACCGAGTTCGGGCGGCTCGTCAAGATCCAGGAGGCCGAGGGGCAGTTCATGACCGACTACGAGGTGTGTGGGCGGGGCCAGGCGGAACGCGCGCTCTGGGGGCCCGCCCTGGATCGGCACGTCGCGCTCTTCCAGCGCGCCCCGCAGCTGGCCGTCGCCGATGGCGGCTTTGCCTCGCGAAACAATGAACGCGCGGCGCAGGAGCGGGGAGTTCGCCGCGTCGTGCTGCCCCGGCGGCTCCGCGAGACGCGCTCTCGGGTCGCACGCGCAGCCCTCCGCTGGCGCACGGGGAGCGAAGGGCGGATTAGCGCGCTCAAGCGCCGTCATGGGCTCCGGCGGTGTCGGTACCGCGGCGAGCGCGGGATGCAGCGCTGGGTCGGGCTCGGTGTCATCGCCAATGACCTCCTGGTGCTCGCCCGCGCCGGGCCATGACCCGTCGGACTTCCGATGGGCGCCAATCGGGGGAGCGGATGGAAGAGAGGCAGAAATGAGCACCTGGACCCTGACCCGAAGCCCCATCCCGCATCGCGGGTCGATGTCTGCCGTCATTTCTGCACCGGGAAGTAATTAATTAGCGAGCGCCGGGGGCCCGGACCGGATCGCTGGCACGGCCCGCGCATGAGCCGTGTGGCGGCGCCGCCGCCGTGCTGCCGTGCTGGCCAGGGTCGCCGCGGAGTCGACCTCGGGCCGGGCGAGGGCCGGCTAGCGCTCCCGCAGCCGGCGGGCCGCCTCGGCCCGCATCTGCTGCATGGCGCGCGTCTCCTGGTCGGAGTACCGCTCCTCCTTCCAGGGGTCGGCGTGCATGTGGTAGCCGTTCTGCTCCCAGAACCCGGGGGCGTTGACGTCCAGGAACTCGAAGGCGCGGAGCCACTTGGCGCTCTTCCAGAAGTAGAGCCGGGGGATGACGAGCCGCAGGGGGCCGCCGTGATCGGGCGGGAGGTCCCGCCCGTTGTGCCGGAGGGCCAGCAGCACGTCGTCCTGCACGAGGTCCTCCAGGGCCACGTTGGTGGTGTAGTCGGGGTCGGCGTGGATCAGGACGTACCGCGCGTCGGGCTTCAGCCGCACGTGCCGCATGATCTCCCGGATGTGCACGCCCTCCCACTCGTTGTCGAGCTTGGACCACCGGGTCACGCAGTGGACGTCGGAGGTGATCCGCACCCGGGGCAGACGCCGGAACTCGTCCCAGGTCCAGCTCACCTCTTGCTCCACCAGTCCGAAGCACCGGAACGTCCAGCGCCGGGTGTCGACGGGCGGCGTGAGCCCGTAGGTCAGCACCGGCCACTTGGTGGTGAGAGTCTGCCCGGGCGGGATGCGGCCGGCCGGCGCGGGATCGGACGCCTTCATGCGGCGGTGCCTCCACAGCTCGTACAGGATGCGCGCCATGTCCCGACACTATACACCGGGCGCCCCCTTCCTTATAGAATGGCGCCGCCGGTCCTGAAAGGAGGACCATGAACGGAGAGCGCAAGCTGGCGCTGTTCATCGACTTCGAGAACATCGCCCGCGGGGTCAAGGAGGCCCAGTACAAGCAGTTCGAGATCAAGCTGGTCCTGGAGCGGCTGCTGGAGAAGGGCAAGATCGTCGTCCGCCGCGCCTACGCCGACTGGAGCCGGTTCACCGAGTACAAGCGTCCCTTCCACGAGTGGTCCATCGAGCTGATCGACGTGCCCCAGAGCCGCTACAGCGGCAAGAACTCGGCCGACATCCGGATGGTGGTGGACGCCCTCGATCTGGCCTACGGCAAGACCCACATCGACTCCTTCGCCCTGGTCTCGGGCGACTCCGACTTCTCGCCGCTGGTCTCCAAGCTGCGGGAGAACGACCGCTACGTGATCGGCCTCGGCGTCAAGTCCTCGTCCTCCGACCTGCTGGTGGGCAACTGCGACGAGTTCATCTTCTACGAGGACCTGATCCGGGAGTCGAAGAAGACGCACCTGCTGCGCGGCCTGCCCGAGAAGAAGGCCGAGGCCATGGCCCAGCTCATCGACGCCATCCAGGCCCTGCAGCGCGAGAACAAGGAGACGCTGTGGGGCTCGATGGTCAAGCAGACGATGATCCGCAAGAACCCCGCCTTCAACGAGACGTACTACGGCTATTCCACGTTCTCGAAGCTCCTCGAGGAAGCCGCCAAGCAACGGATCGTCACCCTGGAGCGCGACGGGAAGAGCGGCACCTACATCGTCACCTCCCTGACCGAGGCCAGCGCGGCGTAGCCGGCGCGGCGCCACCCCGCCCCCCGCCGCTTCCCGGCCGAGCACCCTGTCACGCCGGACGGCCGGACTGACACCGCCCGCCGGGCGGCCCGCTGCAAGTCCACGCCGTCGCGCGGGGCCCACCGGCGCCCGGCCTGGCCCGGAGCAAGCCCCAGGCCA
>JBBIIW010000524.1:0-2400 GCA_037446305.1 Candidatus Rokuibacteriota bacterium | reverse complement strand
GTCAGGGCTCGCCGACGAGGCGGGGGAGCAGGGTGCCGATGGGGCCGCGCAGCACCAGGTCGGCCAGCCCGTCCATGTCGGTGGGCCCGCCGTTGAGGATGACGACGCGGGCGCCCGCCTCCTTGGCCGCCGGCACCACGCCCGCCACCGGCCACACGCTGAGCGTGGTGCCGATGGCCAGCAGCAGGTCGGCCCGGCGGGCCGCGCGCTCGGCGCGGGCCATGTCCTCGGCGACCAGCGCCTGCCCGAACGAGATGGTCGCCGACTTGAGGATGCCCCCGCAGGAGCGGCAGGGCGGGTCCTCCTCCCCGGCCCGGACCCTGGCCAGCGCCCGCTCCATGGGCGCCCGCTCCCCGCAGTCCAGGCACACGACCTCGCGCAGGGTGCCGTGGATCTCGACCAGGCGCTCCGACGACGTGCCGGCCAGCCGGTGCAAGCCGTCCACGTTCTGGGTGATGAGCGTGTCGAGCTTGCCGCGGCGCTCGAGGGCCACCAGGGCCAGGTGGCCCGCGTTGGGCCGCGCCGTCCAGGCCGGCGAGTGCAGCCGGTCGCGCCACACGCGCTTGCGGATCTCGGGGTCGGCCACGTAGTGCTGCAGCGTCGCCAGCTTCTCGGCCCCGGGGTTCCTGGTCCACACGCCCTGCGGCCCCCGGAAGTCGGGGATGCCGGAGTCGGTCGAGATGCCGGCGCCCGTCAGGGCGACGATGCGCCGGGCCGCCTCGACCCACTGCCGGGCCGTGCCGAGGGCGGCCTCCAGGTCGGGCCCGGACATCTCAGAGCCGCGCGGTCGAGGCGCCCAGCACCTCGAGCAGGATCGCGTTGACCGTCGGGGCCGCCTCGAAGATGGCCCAGTGCCCCGCGCCCTCGACGACGCGGAAGTCCACCTCGGGATGGACGCGGGCCAGCGCGCGCCGGCGCGCCTCCAGGTCGGGCCCGGCGAAGACGTCGCGGCTGCCCCAGATCCCCGCCAGCCGCGCGCTGATGCGGGGCAGGGCCCGGAGCAGGACGTCGGAGGCGGGGATGTCGCCCGACTTGAAGCGCGCCGTCCGGACGTTCTCCATGTGGACGTCCACCGCCAGCTCGTCGGCCTGCGCCGGGTCGGCCAGCATCAGGGCGCACAGGTTGGCGCGGTGCACCTCCCGCATCTCGGCCAGCGTCATGTCCGGGTGGACGCGCGCCAGCGGCGGCAGCGGCCCGCCGGGCAGCGCCAGGCCGTTGGGGCCGCACAGCACCAGGGTGCGGGCGCGACGACCCTGCCTGGCCGCCACCAGCCCGCCCACGATGCCGCCGAACGAGAAGCCGGCGATGTCCAGCGGCTCCGGGGGGTCCACGATCACGTCGAGACCGGCGGAGACGATCTCGGCCAGCGTGTCCGCGGTGGCTCCCCCCGGGGCGTCGTCGGAGTCCCCGAAGCCGGGCATGTCGGGCACGAACAGCGTGAAGTACTCGCTGAGGGCCGCGATGTTGCGCACCCAGTGCCGCCAGGTGCCGCTGGCCCCGTGCAGCAGCAGCAGGGGCGGCCCCGCGCCCCAGATGCGCCACACCATGATCCCGTCGCCGCTGGGCGTCAGGCAGCGGGTGGCCAGGGCGTCGAGCTGCGCGAGACTGGGCGTCACGTCCCAGGATTGTATATGCTGCGGAGGCGTGCAGCCTCATGACCCGATCGCCGAGATCGTGGCCGAGCGCGAGCGGGCGCGGGCCAGCGGCGATCCGCTGGTGGACGTGTGCATCCTGGCCACGGCCGACGGCCGTGGGGCTCCGGGCGTCCGGCCGCTGATCCTGCGCGACGTCGGCCCCCAGGGCCTGGGACTCCTCGTGAGCGCCACCAGCCCCAAGTGGGAGCCCCTGCGGGGCGGCCGCTACGAGGTCCTGCTGCTGTGGACGTCCATCCGGCGCCAGTACCGGATCCGGGGCGGCGTGGCGCCCATGGCCGAGCCGCGGATCGAGGCCTACTGGCGGCAGAAGGTCCACGAGTCGCGGCTGCTCGATCTCTACTACGACCGGTTCCAGCCGCAGTCCAGCCCGGTCGGCTCCCGGGCGGCGTTCCTGGAGGGCGTGGAGGCGCTGCGCCGCCAGCACCCGACGCCGGAGGCCGTGCCCCGGCCCTCGCTCCTGCGCGGCGTCTACCTGGTGCCCCGGCAGATCGAGGCCTGGCACGGCTCGCCCGACCGGCTGCACGACCGCCACCTCTACGTCCGCCGGCCGGACGGCTGGCGCGAGCAGGTCCTGGTCCCCTGAGCGGCTCCCGGCGCGCGCTCGAGCCGCACGAGCACGTGCCCCTGGCCCCGCTGACCACGCTCGGCGTCGGCGGGCCGGCCCGCTGGCTCGTCGAGGCCACCGACGAGGCCACGGTGAGGGCGGCCTGGCAGTGGGCCCGCCACCGCGGCGTCCCGTTCCACG
>JBBIIW010000523.1:0-2407 GCA_037446305.1 Candidatus Rokuibacteriota bacterium | reverse complement strand
GGCGCCCGGAGGTCGCCGCCGCGCGGCTGGCCGAGCTCGAGCTGCTGCTGGCGGTGGCCGTCGAGCTGGGCGATCTCACCGCCGCCGCCCGGGCCGCCCTCGACAGCGCGGTGGCCGCCGCCCGCAAGACGCTCGTCGCCGGCTGAACTCCCGGCGGTGGACAAGCACCTCCGCATCCTCCACACGGTCGCTGACACCGTCAGCCGGAGCCTGGACGTCGAGGAGGTCATCCGCACGGCGCTCGACGCCCTCACGCACGTCACCGGGCACGAGATCGCCAGCCTGCACCTGCTCTCGGAGGACGGGGCCACGCTGCGGCTGCGGGGCGAGCGGGGGATGTCGGCCCGGCTCCGGTCGGTCAACGACAGCCTGCCGGTCGGGCGCGGGCTGATCGGCACCGTGGCCGCCACCGGCGAGACGGTCTGCCTGGACGACGTCACCCACGACCCGCAGCTGTTCTCGGGGGCCAAGGACGCCGTGCGGCGCGACCGCATCCGGGGCTTCGTGTGCGTGGCCATCCGGAGCCGCGACCGCATCCTGGGCACGCTGGCCCTCGGTCGCCAGACGCCCGAGCCCTTCACCGGCCTCGACGTGACGCTGCTGGAGGCCACGGCCGGCCAGATCGGCATCGCCCTGGACAACGCGCGGCTCTACTCCGAGGTGCAGCGACAGCTCGACGAGCTGAAGCGAGCGCAGGCCCAGCTCATCCGGGCCGAGAAGCTGTCGGCGGTCGGCGAGCTGGCCTCGGGCGTGGCCCACGAGATCAACAACCCGCTCACGACCATCCTGGGCCAGGCCCACCTGCTGCTCGCCCACTCCGAGCTGGGGCCCGGCGCCCGGGACCGCCTGAGCATCATCGCCGAGGAGACCTCGCGGGCGGCTCGCATCGTGCAGAACCTCCTCATGTTCGCCCGCCACTACACGCCGGAGCGGCGGCCGTGCACGCTGGCCGACCA
Organism: Candidatus Rokuibacteriota bacterium; assembly: GCA_037446305.1. Lineage (GTDB taxonomy): Bacteria > Methylomirabilota > Methylomirabilia > Rokubacteriales > CSP1-6 > JBBIIW01. Next base: position 1,451 of record JBBIIW010000523.1, on the reverse strand, counting down.
GGTCCGCCGGGTGCTCGAGCTGAAGGCCTACCAGCTGCGCCAGGACGACATCAAGATCGAGACCCAGTTCGCGTCCTGTCCTCCCGTGTACGCCGACGAGCACCAGATCCAGCAGGTGCTGCTGAACCTGGTGCAGAACGCCCACCAGGCCATGGCCAGGCACGATGGCCGCCGCGTGCTGACGATCCGGGTGGGGCCGGCCGACCATGGCGCCCGCATCGAGGTGCTCGACACGGGGCCCGGGATCCCGCCCGAGGTGCTGCCGCGCATCTTCGATCCCTTCTTCACCACCAAGGCCCCCGGCGACGGCAGCGGCCTCGGTCTCTCCGTCTCGTACGGGATCGTCTCCGAGCACTCCGGCCGTCTCTGGGCCGAGAACCGCCCGGGCGGCGGCGCCGCGTTCATCGTCGAGCTGCCATTCGGCACCACCACCGCCGCCGTCTGACGGCCCTGCCGCTGATCGCGGTCCTGGCCCTGGTCCTGGCGGGGTGCAGCCGGGTCGGCGATCCCGTGCCGAGCCGGCCCGAGCACCATCGCCAGCGCGGGTTCGCCAACGCCGAGGCCGGCGCGCCGCCGGCCGGCTTCTGGGTGCGCACCCGCTTCATGGTGTCCCGGCTCTGGGACACCACGATGCATCCGCGCGCGGCGGTGTTCCCCGTCGCGCGCAACGACGGCGCCGCGCTGCGGGCCAACCGCAGCCGGCCGACGGTGACCTGGGTCGGCCACGCCACGCTGCTGGTGCAGCTGGACGGGATCAACCTGCTGACCGACCCGCAGTGGTCGGATCGGGCCAGTCCGGTCTCCTGGGGCGGGCCGGTCCGGGTGACGCCGCCGGGGCTGCGCTTCGAGGACCTGCCCCCGGTGCAGCTCGTGCTGATCTCCCACGACCACTACGACCACCTGGACGTCGCCACCATCGAGCGCCTGGCCGCCACCCACCGGCCCCGGTTCCTGGTGCCGCTCGGGCTCCGGGCGTGGTTCGCGGAGCTCGGCATCACGGACGTCGAGGAGCTCGACTGGTGGGAGCACCGCACGCTCGGCCCGCTGACGCTCACGCTGGTGCCGGCGCAGCACTTCTCGGGCCGCACCCCCTGGGACCGGAACCGGCGCCTGTGGGGCGGCTGGGTCGTCGCCGGGTCGCGCCGGCTGTTCTTCGCCGGCGATACGGGCTACGCGCGGGTGTTCACGGAGATCGGCCGGCGGCTCGGCCCGTTCGACCTGGCCGCCATCCCCATCGGCGCCTACCTGCCGCCGGAGATCATGCGGGCCCACCACACGACGCCCGAAGAAGCCCTGCAGGTGTTCGAGGACGTCGGGGCGCGGGTGTTCGTGCCGATCCACTGGGGGACGTTCGACCTGGCCGAGGAGCCGCTGCCCGAGCCGCCGGCGCGCCTGCAGGCCGAGGCGCGCCGGCGCGGGGTGGGGCCGGACCGGGTCTGGCTGCTCGAGCA
>JBBIIW010000522.1:0-2421 GCA_037446305.1 Candidatus Rokuibacteriota bacterium | reverse complement strand
CCGTCCTGGTGCGGGGACGCGTGCGGCTCGTCGCGCGGCGGCGCCTCCGGGGGCGCCGGCTCGGCGTGTCCGCCGCCCTGGTGGGGACCGGGCCCGTGATGCTCGTGCCGATGCGGTCCGTGCTGGGCCCAGAGCGGGCCGACGAGGGCCAGCGCGCCCAGTCCCAGGGCAGGCACGAGGAATCGCTTCACCATCCTGAGCCTCCGGGGGTGCGGGCTCCCGGGCTAGCGTGGCCGCAGGGCCATGCCGTGCGGCGCCTTGCCGACCGGGATGGTCTTGAGCTGCACGTGCCGGGCGACGTCGATGACGCTGACCAGGTCGGCGTAGCGGTTCGTCACCAGCGCGTACCGCCCCGACGGCTCCATCGTGATCAGGTCGGGGTAGGCCCGCTGGGGGATCGTGGCCACGACGGCGTCGTCGGCGGTCCGCACGACGACGATCCGGTTGGCCTTGCGCAGCGTGGTGTAGAGGAACTTGCCGTCCAGCGTCAGCGTCGCCTCGTGCACGACCCCGGGCAGGGGAATCTCGCCGATCACCCGGTGAGTCGCGGTGTCGATCTTGAGAATCGCCTTGTTCTCGCCGGCGGCCGCGTACAGGAGGCGGCCGTCGAGGCTGAGGGCCAGCCCCATCGCGTCGCCGCCGCCGTGCACCAGGCGGGCGGCGATGGCGCCGGTGGCGGTGTCGATGACGGTCACGTCGCCCGCCGTCTCCCCCGACACGTACAGCAGGCGACCGTCGCGGGAAAAGACGGCGTGCGCCGGCCACGTGGACACCTCCACCCGCCAGGCGACCTTCTCGGCCTGCAGGTCGTAGGCGATCACCTCGTCCTGACTGCGCTCGCTGGACCAGTCGAGGACGTACAGGTACCGGCCGTCGGGGCTGAAGGTCAGGTTGTACGGGTTGCCGCCGATCTTCACCCGCCGGACGAGCCGGGCGGCGTCGGCGTCCACGACCCCCAGCTCCCGGGCCTTGTCGTAGACCACCCAGGCCTGGCGGCCGTCGGGGTGGAAGGCGATGCGGTTGGGCTTGCCGGGTCCCAGGGGGATCGTGCTCTGGACCTCGAGCGTGGCCGTGTCGATCACCGAGATCGACTCCGACTTGGTGTTCGTCACGTAGAGCGTTGCCGCCTGCCCGGGTCCCGCCAGGGCCGCCGCCAGCCACGCGGCGACCAGCCCCACCGTGCCTGCCAGCCTCACCGACCGCCCCTCCCCGCCTCCGGGCTCGTCTTCTCGACGGCGACGACCACGACGTCCGGCGGCGCGCCTCTCAGTGTAAATCGGATGTGGTCGCCCACCGCAAGCCCCTCCCCGACCGCCGGCGAGGCCATCCGGAAGCCCATGGTCATCGGTCCCATGAGGCCCGGGATCTCGTCGTGGGTGATCACGACCACCCCGATCTCGGGCAGGACCGCGCGGACCAGGCCGTCGGCGGCCCACTCCTGCGCCTGTGCCCCCTCGGGCCGGGTCCCGACGGCCGCGCGCTCGAGCCGCGCCAGGGGCAGGCCCCAGCGCACCCAGCCCCAGCCCACGCCCAGGAGCAGGGCCAGGTTGAGCAGGAGGGCGACCTGCCACAGGGCCATCAGTGGACGTGCTCGCCGGCCGGGGGCGGCGGGGCCGGCTCCGCGTTGAGCGCCCTGAGGTCGGCGACCAGCAGGTCCAGGTCGCGTTGGGGCACGCCGCCCGCCGCCCAGCGCGTGCGGAGGTAGCCCTGCCGGTCGATGAGGAACTCCGCGTGCGGGGTGGCGGCGAACAGCGAGTAGGCCCCGGCGATGTCGGGGGCGCCGCCGGTGACGACGGGAAAGAGGGCGGGGGGCTCGACGGCGAGGCGGCGGATGGCATCGGCCGCGGCGTCACGCGGGACGGCGATCACTTCCGCCCCCAGCCCCGCCAGCCGCTGGTAGTCGCCGGCGAGGCGGGCCAGCCGGGGGCGCGAGGCGGGCAGCGTGTAGAGCACGAGCAGGACGGCGCGCCGGCCGCGGTACTGCTTCAGCGACTGGTCGCGCAGGGGCCCGACCGAGAAGCGGATGTCGGGCGCGGCGAGCCGGACGCGGCCCGGCTCCAGCGCGGGTCCCAGGGTGCGCGCGGCCTCCGCGGCGGCCAGCGCGCGGACGAAGTTGATGACGTCCCAGCGCTCCTCCTCGCTCAGCCGGTCGCCGAAGGCCGGCATGCCGCCGCGGGGAATGCCGGCCGTGATCCACCAGAAGAGGTCGCCGGCCGTGTGCGCGGCCGTGTGCGGCGAGCGGAGGTCGGCGGGGGGCCGCGGAAGCCCGGCCGCCCGGGGGCCGTCGCCGGCGCCGCGCGGTCCGTGGCATCCGGCGCAGTGCGCCGCGTACAGGCGTCCGCCCTCGACGATGGAGCCGGCCTCGTAGGGGACCTCGGGACGGCGATACGTGGTGGGGTAGGCATCCACGGCGAGCGGCGG
>JBBIIW010000521.1:0-2424 GCA_037446305.1 Candidatus Rokuibacteriota bacterium | reverse complement strand
CGGATCGGTCGCGGTCGGCGCCCGCGTCGTCGCAGCATGACATCCGGCCGCTGCAACCGGCGTGCCCCCGGGAGCCGGGGCCCGGCCGGCGCCGCGGCTGCTCGGCTCGGGTATCATCGCGTCGGTGATCGCCCTCCACGAGGTCACCCGGCGCTTCGGTCACCGCGTGGCGGTCGATCGCGTGTCCCTCACGGTCCCGGCCGGCACGACCCACGTGCTCCTCGGCTCCAGCGGCTCCGGCAAGTCCACGATCCTGCGGCTGGTGCTCGGGCTGCTCGACCCCGACGGCGGGCAGATCGTGGTGGACGGCATGGTCGTCGGACCTGCCACGCGGGCGGCCGTCCGGCAGCGCATCGGCTACGTCGTCCAGGAGGGCGCCCTCTACCCGCACCTCACCGCCGCGCGCAACGCCACGCTGCCCGCCCGCGCCCAGGGCTGGCCCGAGGAGCGCAGCCGGGCCCGGCTGGCGGAGCTGGCCGACCTGGTGGGACTCGACCGCGGGCTGCTCGACCTGTACCCCGTCCAGCTCAGCGGTGGCCAGCGACAGCGGGTGGGGCTCATGCGGGCCCTGATGCTCGACCCCCCCATCCTGCTCCTGGACGAGCCGCTGGGCGCGCTGGACCCGATCGCGCGCGCCGAGCTGCAGGGCGAGCTGCAGCGCCTGTTCCAGCGGCTGGCCAAGACCGTCGTGCTGGTGACCCACGACATCCGCGAGGCGTTCCTCTTCGGCCGCACGATCACCCTGCTCGACGGCGGCCGGGTCGTGCAGCAGGGCGCCTTCGCCGACCTGGCCCGGAGGCCGGCCGAGCCCTTCGTGGCCGCCTTCCTGCGGGCGCAGGCGCCGCCGGCCGAGCTGACGCGGTACCTGTGACATGGCCCGCCGCCGGCGCTGGCTGACCGGACTGCTCGCGACCCTGCTGCTCGGGCCGGCGTCGGCGGCCGGAGCCGCGGAGGCGCCGGACACCATCGTCGTGGGCTCGAAGTCGTTCACCGAGAGCTACGTGCTGGCCGAGATCGTCGCCCAGGTGGTGGAGGAGGTGGGCGAGGCGCGGGCGGCGCGCCGGCTGGGTCTGGGCGGCACCGGCATCGTCTACCAGGCGCTGGTCAGCGGCGACATCGACGTCTACCCCGAGTACACGGGGACGATCAGCCGGGCGATCCTCAAGGACCCGTCGGTCACCGGGGTGGAGGCGCTCCGCGAGCGCCTGCGCCCGCTGGGGCTGACGATCAGCGACCCGCTGGGCTTCACCAACACGTACGCGCTGGCGGTGCGGCGGGACACGGCCGAGCGCCTGGGCCTGCGGACGATCAGCGACCTCAGGCGGCATCCCGGGCTGGCCGCGGGCTTCGACCCCGGCTTCCTCGAGCGGGACGACGGCTGGCCGGGGCTGCAGCGCCACTACGGCCTGCGCTTCCGCGACGTGCGCATCATGGAGCACGCCCTCACGTATCCGGCGCTGGCCAGCGGGCGCGTGGACGTCATCGACGTCTTCTCGACCGACGGGCAGCTGGCCGCCCGCGACCTCGTCCTGCTGGCCGATGACCGCGGGTTCTTCCCCGACTACGCGGCGGTGCTGCTCGCGCGGGGCTCGCTGCCGGCCCGGGCTCCCCGCACGTGGGCCGGCCTCGGCCGCCGCCTGGCAGGCCGGCTGGACAACGCCGCCATGGCGCGTCTCAACGCGCTGGCCGATCTCGAGGGACGGTCCTTCCGGGAGGTGGCGGCGAGCTTTCTCGGCGCGGCGCCGGGGCCGGCGCGCGGCCCCGCGCGGGTGCGGGAGCTGGGCCGGCTCACGCTGGAGCACCTGGGGCTCGTGGGCGTCTCGGTGGCGGTGGCCATCGCGCTCGGCGTGCCGCTCGGTGTGCTGGCGGCCCGGCGCCGCCTGCTGGCCCAGGTGGAGCTGGCCGGGGTCGGCCTGCTCCAGACGATCCCGGCCCTGGCGCTGCTGTCGTTCATGATCCCGCTCTTCGGCATCGGCCCGCTGCCGGCCCTGGTCGCGCTCTGCCTCTACGCCCTGCTGCCGATCGTCCGCAACACGTACGCCGGGCTGGCCAGCCTGGATCCGGCGCTCCTCGAGATGGCGGCCGTCATGAACCTCACGGGCTGGCGGCGGCTGTCCTGGATCGAGCTGCCGCTGGCCTCGGTGACGATCATGGCCGGCATCAAGACGTCGGCCGTACTGACGGTGGGGACGGCCACGCTGGCCGCCTTCATCGGCGGCGGCGGCTACGGCACGCTGATCGTCACCGGGCTGGCCCTGAACGACCTGAGCACGATCCTGGCCGGGGCCGTGCCGGCCGCGCTGCTGGCCCTGGCCGTGCACGCCGGCTTCGAGGCGCTGGACCGGCTGGCGATCCCGCGCGGCCTCCGCCGGCGCGGCGCGCCGGAGCGCTGAGCAGGCGGCGCGTCAGGCGGGCGCGCCCCCC
>JBBIIW010000520.1:0-2425 GCA_037446305.1 Candidatus Rokuibacteriota bacterium | reverse complement strand
CCGGTCCCCGAGCCCCGGAGCCTCACCGGCGTCGTGCAGTCGGTCCACGGCACGAGCGTCATCCTGGCCACCCCGGACGGCCGGAGCTTCACCGTGGACGTCGCGCAGGTGCCGGAGGCCTCGCGCGCGGAGCTGCGCGAGTCGCTGACCGTGCGGGTGACCGGGCTCGTCAGCGGCTCGCAGATGACGGCGACGTCGCTGGAGATCGCCGAGCCGGAGCCTGGCCCCCCGCCGCTGCCGGCGCTGCCCCCCGGGGACGGCGAGCCGGTCAGGATCACCGGGATCGTGGCCTCGCTCGACTGGCCGACCGTCGTCCTGACGACGCCCGACGGCCGGTCGGTGAGCGTGGACGTCGGGGAGCTGCCGGCGCCGGCCCGGAGCAGCCTGATCGCCGGCCAGCCGGTGACGATCGTGGGCGAGCGGGCGGGAGACCGCGTGGTGGCGCGGGCGGTCGAGCCCGTCAGGCCCGAGGAGGCGACCCCCGCGGACGGCGTCAGGGGACGCTGAGCCCGTCAGGCGTCGTCGTCGCCGCCGAAGCGGTAGATCCGCCCCACGGCCCCGGGCAGCACGCGATCGCCGAAGGCACGGACCAGGGCGTGGGTGGCCCGCCACCCCGTGCAGTGGCACGGCACGAGGCGCCTGATCCCGAACTCCTCCAGGTCGCGCACCGTGTCGTCGATCCACGGCTCGGCGGCGGCGCCCGACAGGTGCAGGCCGCCGATGACGGCGTGGACCGGCAGCGGGTCGAACAGGCGGGCGGCCTCGCGCAGCACGTTGACGATGCCGGCGTGCGAGCAGGCGCTCAGGACCACCAGGCCGCGGCCGCGCACGTGGACGGCCAGGAAGCGCTCGTCCTGCACCAGCGGATCGGGCACCCAGGCCCCGTCGGCCGCGCGGCGCACCTGGTGCGGCAGCCCCTGCTCGTAGCGCGTCAGGCGCGGGATCTCGCCGCTGAGGAACAGGGTCCCCTCCAGCAGGGTCCGCCACCCCTCGGAGTTGATGACGGCGCCGCCGGCCTCGGCCAGCCGCTCGGGCGCCGGCACGTCCTGCAGCGGCAGGAGGCGGCCGTCGGGGAAGCGGTAGGCGCGCGGCGCGAACATGCCCGGATTGACGTGCGTGGTGACCGTCCGCCCGCCCGCCTTGCGGATCAGGCGCAGCGCCGCCGGCAGCCCGCCCGCGTGGTCGAAGTGCCCGTGCGAGAGGATGGCCGCCTCGACGCCGGCCAGGTCGGCGCCCAGCAGGGTCGCGTTGCGCTCGAAGACCGAGGCCTCGGGACCGGCGTCGAAGAGCGCGGCGTGCTGCGCCCCGCCGGCCGACACCCGGATCAGCAGCGAGAGGCCCCAGGCGGCGCAGCAGACGCCGGAGCCCGAGAGCTCCTCCATCCCGGCCCGCACGAGGTTGGCCAGCTCGCCGGTGACCCCGCGGGGCGTGGTGGACAGGAGATCCAGGGCGGTGTCCACGAGGCTCCACACCTCGAGCCGGTCGACCGGTCGCAGCGCGCCCGCCAGCCTGTCCATGGCCGTGGGGCGATTGTAGGCGCTCGGGCTCAGCGCGGCAATCGCTCGCGCGTCACGTCAGAGGAGGCGGTGCCGGTGGGCGTAGGCCACCGCCTCCAGGCGGCTGTGCACGCCGAGCTTGGCCAGGATGTTCTGCACGTGGTTGCGGACGGTCGCCGTGCTCACGTGGAGCTTGGCGGCCGCGTCCCGCGTGCGGACGCCGCCGGCGATGAGCCGCAGGATCTCCACCTCGCGGCGCGTGAGTGTGCCGCTGGTCTCCGCCGGCGGCCCGGCCAGCCGCTCGTGCACGAGGGTCAGCAGCTCCTTGGTCGCGGTGACGTCCCGGAACAGGTGCACGGACACGGGCCCACCGGGGTGCTGGCGCCCCGCGGTCAGCACGCTCACGTTGATCCACACCAGCCGGCCGGCCTTGGTGCGCACGCGCATGTCGAAGTTCTGCACGCTCTCCCCCATGCTGACCAGCGTGCGGACGTGGCAGCCCTGGTAGCAGAGCAGGTTGTCGCGGTCGTCGCGCCCGGCGAAGACCTCGCAGCACGGGCGGCCGAGGACCTGGCGCGCCGTGAAGCCGAGGATGCGCTCGGCCGCCCGGTTCCAGCTCAGGATCCTGCCGTCGGCCCCGACGGCGAAGGCCCCGTCGCCCGCCCGCTCCAGGCTCTCGTCCAGCGTGAGGTGCTCGAGCCGGGTCATGCCCACCTCCCGGTCATGCCGCGCCGTGCAAGGGCGGGACCAGGCCCAGCCGGGCGCCAAGTACCGGGAATGCCGGCACTCCGGGGGCGGATGGCCCGGCCCGCCGGGGCAGATGCACCACGCAGCTGGGGCGCGCGCGCCACGCTCACGACCGGGCGACGCCCGCCAGGCGGCTCATCAGGCGCCGGCCCGCTGCGCGCCACGCGCTCGCCGGCGGCCAG
>JBBIIW010000519.1:0-2426 GCA_037446305.1 Candidatus Rokuibacteriota bacterium | reverse complement strand
CGCCGCCGCCGGCGACCGGCGGCGCACCGCGGCCAGCACCACCCCGGGGGCGCTATCGGCGGAAGAGGGAGCTCTCACGCTCCTCGCGCTCGGCGGCGTGGGTGGCGTTCAGGAACCGCATGCCCTGGACGATGTACTGCACGCCCGAGGCCACCGTGAAGGCCGCCGCCAGCCACATGAGAGGCGGCGGCACCGGCCCGAGGCCGAAGGTGCGGCTGGTCAGCCCGACCAGCACGGTGACGACCTGGAAGAACGCCGCCGCCTTGCCGGCCCGGGTCGGCCGCGGGTAGATGCGGACGCCGACCATGTGGACGACCACGGCCCCCATCACCAGCATCACGTCGCGGCTGATCACCAGCGCCGCGATCCAGAACGGCAGCACCTTGAGGTAGGTGAGGGTCACGAAGGAGGCCGTGAGCAGCAGCTTGTCAGCCAGCGGATCCAGGAAGGCGCCCAGGCGGCTCTCCATGCCGCGACGCCGGGCCACGTAGCCGTCGAGCAGGTCGGTGACCGCGGCGACGACGAACAGCGCCAGGGCCCAGCCGGGGCGGCCGTAGACCAGGAGCGTCACCACGACCGGGATCAGGACGATGCGGATGATCGTCAGCCAGTTGGCCAGGCCCATGAGACGGCCCAGTGTACCCGGAACCGGTCAGGCGCGGTAGGCGGCCAGGCTGGCTTCCAGGGCCGGCGGCAGCTCGACCTGGACCTCCACGTGCGCCGGCGCGTCGGCGCGCGCCAGCACCCGCCCGCGCTCGTAGCAGAGGGCCAGCGCGGCCCCGTCCCCGTGGGGGATCCGCAGCGTGATCGGGGACCGCAGGGGGCGCACGGTGGCCTCGATCGCCTCCCGCAGGCGCTCCAGACCGGCGCCGGTCACCGCCGACACCGGGATGCCGTGCCCGGCGTCGCGCCGCCGCGAGGCCGGCGGCGCGCCCGCCAGGCGGTCGACCTTGTTCAGGACGAGGATCGTCGGCCGGTCGGCCACCTCCAGCTCGACCAGCAGGCGCTCGACGGCGGTCATGTGCTCGTCCATGGCCGGGTGGCTGGCATCCACGACGTGCAGCAACACGTCGGCCTCGCTCAGCTCCTCGAGCGTGGCCCGGAAGGCCGCGACCAGCTCCGGCGGCAGCTTCCGGATGAAGCCGACGGTGTCGGTGAGAATGAACGCCGGCCGGCCCGGTCCGTTCACCACGCGCGCCGCCGGGTCGAGCGTCTCGAAGAGCCGGTCGGCCGCGGCCAGGCGGGCGCCGGTGAGGCGGTTCAGGAGCGTCGTCTTGCCGGCGTTGGTGTACCCCACCAGGGCCACCACCGGCAGGCCCGAGCGGCGCCGCCCCTCGCGCTGCACGCGGCGATGCACCCGGACCTGCTCCAGCTCGCGCTGGATCTGCATGACGCGCCGGCGGATCACCCGGCGGTCGGACTCCAGCTGCGTCTCGCCCGGTCCTCGCGTCCCGATGCCGCCGCCCAGCCGCTCCAGGTGCGTCCACTGCCCCACCAGCCGGGGCAGCAGGTAGGTCAGCTGCGCGAGCTCCACCTGCAGCTTGCCCTCGCTGGTCCGGGCGCGCTGGGCGAAGATGTCCAGGATGAGCGCGGTCCGGTCGATGACCTTGATCCCCAGCGCCCGCGAGATGTTCCGCTCCTGGACGGGGCTCAGCGCATCGTCCGAGATGAGCAGGTTGGCGCCGGTGACCCGGGCGGCCTCCCCGATCTCCTCGATCTTGCCCCGGCCGAAGTGGAGGGCCGGCGTGGCCGTCTCGCGCTCCTGCACGACCCGGTGGACGACCCGGGCGCCGGCGGCCGCGGCCAGCCCGGCCAGCTCGTCCAGCGACTCCTCGACCTCCCACCGCCGCTGCCCCCGCAGCCGCAGCGCGGCGATCACGGCCCGCTCCTCCGCCGCCGGGATCACCGCGACGCCGTTGCGCCGCGCGTGCCTCACCCGATCAGGCCTCCCCTGGCCAGCCGCTCCGCGATCAGCGCCGCCGTGCCCTCGGGCCCGCCGGCCAGCTCCACGTCGATCCACTGCACGCCCGGCTCCCGCGCGAACCAGGTCCACTGGCGCTTGGCATAGCGGACCGTGTCGCGCTGCATGAGGCGCAGCGCCTCCGCCGGGTCCAGGGTGCCCCGCGCCACCTGCACGAACTCCCGGTAGCCGATGCCCTGCAGCGCCGGCAGCGTCGGGTCATACCCGGCCTCGAGCAGCCGCCGGACCTCCTCCAGCAGCCCGGCCGCCGCCATCGCCGCCGCCCGCTGGCGCAGGCGCCGGGCCAGCGCGCGGCGCTCCGTCGTGAGTCCCACGTAGAGCACCCGGTACTCGGCGCTCGGGCGCCACAGATCGGCCGGCTCGGCCGTCCGACCGGACCGAACCACCTCCAGCGCCCGGATCACACGGACGTGGTCGTTCGGGTGCAGGCGCCGGGCGATTGCCG
>JBBIIW010000518.1:0-2439 GCA_037446305.1 Candidatus Rokuibacteriota bacterium | reverse complement strand
TCCGGCGGGCCGCGGCCCGGCAGGGCCTGGCCGGCGTCACCGTGATCGAGGCGGCCTGGGGCCAGGTGGCCCTCGAGCCGCACGACCTGGTGCTGTGCGCCCACGTGGGGCCGCTGCTCCAGCCCGGCTCGCCGTTCCTGACCGAGGCCCCGCGCCTGGCCCGCCGCGCCGTCGTCCTCATCCGCGACGCGCCGGGCGGCGACGACAAGTTCTTCTTCTCGGAGCTGTACCCGCAGCTCCTCGGCCGTCCCTACGAGCGCGCGTGCGCCGACGCGGCGACGCTGGGGGCGCTGCGCGCCCTCGGCCTCGAGCCCGAGGTCGTCACGATCGAGTACGACTCCAGCCAGCCCTTCGAGAGCCTGGACGAGGCCTGCGACTTCTGGCTGGCCTACCTCGGCCTGGAGGGCGATGCCCGGGCCCGCGCCTTCCTGCGACGGTTCCTGGCCTCCCGCCTGCGCCGCGAGGGCGGCGGCTGGCTGGCGCCCTACCGCAAGCGGGCCAGCGTGATGCGATGGCGGGTCTGAGCGCCGGCGGCCCGCCCGGCGGCGAGGTCCCGTGGACGGAGGAGGCGCGCCGCCGCCTGGCGCGCGCGCCGGACTTCGTCCGCCCCGGGATCGTGAAGCTGATGGCCCGGCGGGCGCGGGAGCGCGGGCGCTCGGTCATCGACTCCGCCTTCCTGACCGAGATCCGCAACGAGTCCCTGCTGCTGGTGGCCCGGTGCATCCGCGGCTTCGGCTTCGAGGAGCTGTCGCTCGGCGCCTTCGAGGCCGCCCGGGCGAGGATGCGGCGCCTGCCGCGCAAGGTGGAGGTCATCGGCGAGATCGAGCGGTTCCTCCGCGCCCGGACGGGCAGGAACGCCATGGTACTGGCCAGGTTCCAGCGGTACCTGGCCATGCTCCCGGACCGCGGGCTGCCCTGGACCGAGGAGGCCCTGGCCCGCATCCAGCGCGTGCCGGAGGGGCTCCGCCCCTTCGTGCGGCAGGCGATCGAGGCGGCCGCGCGCCGGGCGCGGGAGCGGCTGGTGTCCGGCGAGGTGGTGGACCGGGCGCTGGGGCGCCTGAGCGCCGTCCCGGCCGCCGTCGAGACCGGCCCCCGGGCGACGGCCCGGTGGCCGGCGTGACGATGCTGTGGACGGCCGAGGCCGAGGAGCGGCTGCGCCGCATCCCGCTGGCTGCCGTCCGCGAGATGGTGGTCCGCCGGACCGAGGCCTGGGCGCGCGCGCAGGGGCTCGAGGTGGTGGACGCCGAGGCCTACCAGGCGGCCCGCGCCGACGGCGGGCCGGAGCCACGATGCGCGACGTGATCCGGGTCGGCGCCGCCCAGGTGGCGCCCCGCTTCCTGGACAGGGCGGGGACGATCGAGAAGATCGTCCGCACGCTCGGGGAGGCCGGCCGCCTCCGGCTCGACCTCCTGGTCTTCCCCGAAACCTACGTCGCCGCCTACCCGTACTGGCGCGGCGCCGTCTCGGTCCGCCGGTCGACCGAGCTGTGCGCGGCCATGCAGCGCCAGGCCGTGCGCATCCCGTCGGAGGACACCGAGGCGCTCGGCCAGGCGGCCGCGAGGGCCGGAGTCAATTGCGTCGTCGGCGTCAACGAGCTGTCCGACCAGCCGGGCAGCCTCACCCTGTTCAACACGCTGCTGTTCATCGGCCGCGACGGCTCGATCGTCGGCCGCCACCGCAAGCTGGTCCCCACCCACTCCGAGCGGGTGTACTGGGGCATGGGCGGCGCCGCCGACGTCCGCGTGTTCCCGATGGACATCGGCGTCGTCGGCGGCCTCATCTGCTACGAGCACCACATGACGCTCCAGCGCGCGGCGCTGGCCCTGCTGGGCGAGGAGCTCCACGTCGCCGTCTGGCCCGGCTGGTGGACCATGGAGCGCCACCTCGGGGCCAAGCGGGCCCAGCCCGGCGCGCCGGAGTGCGACATCGAGCCGGCCATCCGCGAGTACGCCATCGAGAACTCCGTCTTCGTGGTGTCCTCGTCCTGGTACCTGCCGCCGGAGGCCATCCCACCCGAGCTGGCCGAGGCCATGCGCGACAACCTGGCCGTCGGCGGCTCCTGCATCGTCAATCCCTCCGGACTCTGGGTCCGGGAGCCCGTGTTCGGGACGGAGACGATCGTGTGGGCGGAGATCGACCAGGAAGAGCGGCGGCTGGCCAAGGCGTACTTCGACAGCGTGGGGCACTACGCGAGACCGGACGTCCTGCGCCTGGTGATCGGCGGCGCCGGCGCAGCTCCGGAGCCGGCCGGGCCCCGGCTGCGAGCCGCCGCCGAGCGCTGGGAGGTCGGCCTGGGGCGACTGGAGGCGCTCGTCGAGCGCCTGGCGCGGCAGGCCGAGGACGCCCGGGGCTGAAGGGCGGCGCCGGGCCGGACGCCCCCCGGCGCTCAGCGATCGAGCTGCAGGCGCTGCCAGACCGAGACGGCCTTCTGGCCGTCGC
>JBBIIW010000517.1:0-2443 GCA_037446305.1 Candidatus Rokuibacteriota bacterium | reverse complement strand
CCTCCCGGGGCTTGCCGCCGCGGTCGCGGGCGGCGGCGAGCCCCAGGTGGGCGTGGGCGACGAGCGGCTACATCCCGAGCTCGGTGGCGAGCCCGAGGGCCTCGCGATGGCAGGCCTCGGCGCCTCCCGAGACCTCGCCCAGGATCTGCAGCGCCCACGCCTCGTAGCCCCGCTCGCCTCGCTGCCGCGCCAGCCGCACCGCCTCGCGTGCCAGTCCCGGCGCCTCCTCCGGCCGGCCGGCGACCAGGCGCGCGTGAGCCTGCCAGGCGACCCACAGCGAGTGCCCGAACAGGAAGGGCAGGGCCACCGCGCGCTCGAGCGCGGCATCGAGGAGCTCCCCGGCCTCCCCGGCGCGCCCCAGCAGCGCCAGCGCGCGGCCACGCCCGGCCGCCGCCCACGGAAACCACGTGGGGAGGTCCCGGCCGGCGATCGTCTCGAGCGCCAGGTCGAGCGCGGCTGCGGCCTCCGGCAGGTCTCCTCGCACCAGGCTCGTGTAGCCCAGCGCGATGCGGGCCAGGGCCAGGCCGAAGGGCAGGTCCAGGGCCTGCGCCAGGCTGGCCGATTCCGCCCCCAGCCGGCCCGCCTCGGTGAACTCCCCCAGATCGGCCAGGCAGACGGCGGCCATGCTCCGCGCGTAGAGCGAGGGCGGCATGGCCTGGCCCAGGCGCTGCCGCAGGAGGTCGCCGGCCAGCAGGGCGATGGCCTCCCGGAACAGCTTGACGGCTCGCCGGTGGTCGCCGCGCTCCCGGTATGCGTGCGCCCAGGGCGTCCGCGCCGTGGCCCGGAGGGCGACGTCGCCGATCTCCTCGGCCAGCCGGAAGGACCGCTCGCCGGCCTCCAGCGCCCGCATCGGCTCGCCGGTGAACAGCCGCACGCTCGTCGTGTAGATCCCCACCCAGGCCAGCCGGCGGTGGTCGTCGATCCCGCGCGCCAGCGCCTCCGCCTCGGCCAGGACCTCGGCGATGCGCCGGATCTGCCCGAGCTGCAGGAGCGCGCTGCGCAGGGCCAGCCGGATGTCGATCGCCTCCTCCGCCTGCTGCCGCGTGTCGGGCAGGCGGGCCAGGGCCGCCAGGGCCTGGTCCAGGGACGCCACCGCCTCGCGGTTGGCCGAGCGATCGAAGGCCTTCGCGCCGGCCTGGCGGGCGTAGCGCGCCGCGCGCGCCCATAGCGCCCCGCGCACGGCGTGATGGGCCAGGCGCTCGACGTGCTCCCCCAGGCGCTCCGGGTACAGGCGCTCGATCGCCTCCACGATGCGCCCGTGCAGCGCCCGCCGCTGGTCGGGCCGCACGGTGCCGTACGCCACGTCCTGGGTCAGGGCGTGCTTGAAGGTCAGCTCCACCTCGGGGAACACGCGCGTCTCGTAGAGGAACTCGGCAGCCTGCAGGCGGCGCAGGTCCGCGGCCAGCGTCTCCTCGGCGCGCCCGCTGACGATGCGCAGCAGCGGCAGGGGAACGTCCTTGCCGATGACGGCCGCGACGTCCAGGAGCCCCCGCGGCCCGGGCTCCAGCCGGTGGATGCGCGCCAGCACGAGCTCCTCGACGCTGTCGGGCACGGTCACCTGGTCGAGCCCGGGGCTGAGCACGAGCCGGCCGCCGGTCCGGCGCACGGCGCCCAGCTCCTGGAGCGCGCGCAGCAGCTCCTCCACGAAGAACGGGTTGCCCTCGGCCTTGTCCAGGACCAGCCCCTGCAGCGCGGGCGGCAGCTCCTCGACCTCGAGCAGGCTCCGGGCGATCCGCAGCATCTCCTCGCTCGACAGCGTGGCCAGGGCCAGGCCGGTGTGGAAGGTCCGGTCCCCGAACGGCGGCCGGTACCCGGGACGGTAGGTGACGAGGATCAGGACACGCTTGGCGGCGACGCCGTCGGTGAGCCGCGCGATCCAGTCCTCGGTGGCCGCGTCGCACCAGTGGGCGTCCTCCAGCACGAGGACATGCGGCTGCAGCGCCGCGCCGCGCTCCAGCAGCAGGTGCGTGGCCCGCACGATCTCGGCGTGGCGCAGCTTGGGGTCCATGACCGCGACGGCGGGGTCGCCGGGGTCCACCGAGAGCAGGTAGCGCAGGAACGGCAGCGTGTGGCCGAGGTCGTCCCCCAGGCGGCGCACCCCGCCCTCGATCTTGTCGGCGACGACGGCCTCCGGGTCGGCGTCGTCGATGCGGAAGACCCGCCGCAGCATGTCGATGACCGGGTGGAAGGGGACCGAGCGCCCGTAGGACAGCGCCTGGCCCTCCACCCAGGTGGCGCCGGCCAGGCGGCGGCGGAACTCGTGGAGCAGCCGCGACTTGCCGATGCCCGGCTCGCCCACGATCAGCACCACCTGCCCCTGGCCGGCCCGGGCCAGCTCGAAGCGCTCGGCCAGCAGCCGCAGCTCGCGCTCGCGGCCGACGAACCGGGTCCGGCCGGGGTCGGCGTGGCTCACGATCCGCCAGGCAGCGGGCGGCGCCTGGTC
>JBBIIW010000516.1:0-2459 GCA_037446305.1 Candidatus Rokuibacteriota bacterium | reverse complement strand
GCGCCGTCCACCACCGCCTCGGCGTCGGGACGGCGCAGCGCCGCGCGCTCCAGGAGTCCGGCCAGCGTCATCGCCCGGCGCGCCTGTCCACCCCGGCCCGGGCGTTCACGGGATCAGCAGCACCTTGCCTCGGTTGCGCCGGTCCAGCAGGTACTGGACGGCCGCGCCGGCGTCCCGCAGCGGGAACGCGCGGTCGATCACCGGCTCGAGCCGGCCGGCCAGGACGTGGTCGAGGATCTGGCGCAGCTCCAGGATGGTGCCGAGGTTGGTGCCGACCACGGTGAGGTTCTTCGAGTAGACGTGACGGAGGTCGAGCCGGCCCCAGTGCGTGTCGTGCGAGCCGATGCTGATCAGGGTGCCCAGCCGGGCCAGCGCGTAGGCCGAGCGCTCGAACGTCTCGCCGCCGATGTGCTCGACCACCACGTCCACGCCCCGCTTGCCCGTCCACCGCTTGACGGCCTCGACGAAGTCCTGGCGTCGGTAGTTCACGACCTCCTCGGCCCCCAGGCGGCGGGCCAGCTCGATCTTGTCGTCGCTGCCCACCGTGGTGATGACGCGGGCTCCGCACAGGCGGGCGACCTGGATGGCCGCGCTGCCCACGCCGCTGCCGGCCGCCTGCACCAGCACCGTCTGGCCGGGCCGCACGTTGGCCTTCGCCACCAGCGCGTGCCAGGCCGTGAGCATGGCCATGGGCAGGGCCGCGCCGGCCTCGAAGCCGATGGCGTCGGGCAGGGGCAGGAGGTTGGCCGCCGGCGCCTTCACCAGCTCGGCGTAGCCGCCGTCGCGGTGCGCGCCCAGGTAGCCATAGCGCAGGCAGACGGTTCGCTCGCCGCGCAGGCAGAACTCGCAGCGCCCGCAGGCGAACCCGGGAAAGACGACGACGCGCTGGCCGCGGGACCAGCCGGTCACCCCCGGGCCCACGGCCTCCACGGTGCCGGCGACCTCGCAGCCGTTGACGTGCGGCAGGCCCTCCGGCGGCGGGAACCGGCCGTCGAGCAGCAGCAGGTCCACGTGGTTCATGCCGCAGGCCCCCACCCGCACCAGGGCGTCGCCGGCTTCCAGCGCCGGATCCCGGTAGTCGCCGTAGACGATCTTGTCGCTGCCGCCGTGCTCCTTGAAGAACGCGGCCTTCATGCCTGGCCCTGCAGCAGCTGGCTCATGCGGCTGAAGAACTGGTCCGCCAGCATCTTGCTGACGCCGCCCAGCATCCGCTGGCCGACCCCGGCGATGAGGCCGCCCACCTGCACGTCGGCCGCGTAGCCGACCCGGGTACCGCCCTCGATGTCGGACAGCGTGATCTGGGTCTCGCCGCGCACGAAGCCCGGCGCGCCGCTGCCCTCCACCGCCATGCGGTAGGCGTCCGGCGGCCTCTTGTCGAACAGGCGGACCTTGCCCTCGAAGGTCCCCTTGACGGCGGCGATGCCGACCTTCATCACCGCGCGGTACTCGTCGTTGCCGAGCGCCTCGAGCTTCTCGCACCCGGGGATGGCCTGCCGCAGGCGCTCGGGGTCCAGGAACGCCTCCCAGACAACCTGGCGAGGCGCGGGCACGTCGTGGCTGCCTTCGATCTTCATCCGGCGACTCTCCTTGCGTGGAGCCTGCTGAACGGGGCCCCTAGTGTACCAGGGGCCCGCCGGTCTGTGGCACTGCGATTGCTCGGGAACGACTCGGGCCACACTGCAGTCAAGGAGGGAACCAGGTGATGAAAAAGTTTCTCAGTGGCGTCCTTGCCCTCGCCCTCGGGGCCGGCCTGCTCGCGGGCTGCACCGAAGGGGGCGGCGATCGCGTGGGTGGCGGGCAGCCGGCCGACCGGTCGCCGGCGGCATCTCCCGGCACCTCGCCGGGCGGGACCACGGGCGGCGGGACGACTTCGCCCGGCACGACGGGCGGTTCCGACACGGGCACGACCACGACGCCGGGCGGCTCCACGGGCGGGAGCCCCAGCAGCCCGGGCGGCACCGGGACCAAGTAGGCGCGGACGTCACGCCGGGGCGGCGGGCACCGCCCCGGCGTCCGGCCCCTCGAATCGCGCACGCCCGATCGTCACCACCGTGACGGGGGACGTCACGGGTGTCAGGAGGTGCAACGCGGGCGGCGCCGTCTCGATCCCCCGGACGACCCCCAGTCCCAGCGTCTCTCCCGCCGCGTCGTCGAGACCGGCCAGGGCTCCGGTCAGCTCCTCCAGGGCGTAGGCGGTCACCGGGCCCCCCAGGACACGGCCCAGGTCGCGCGCCTGCAGCGCCGTCAACGGCATGGCGGAGAGCACCGCCACATCGCCGTCCAGCCGCTCGGCCCACAGCAGCGGGCACCCGACCGCCTCGGCCGCCTCCTCGAGCCGCCCGGCCGGCACCGCATCGCCGGCGAAGAGGGGCGGACGCTTGAGCACCACGCGCCCGAGGTCGAGCGTCACCAGGCGCGCGCCCCTGAAATAGGCGGCCAGCGCCTGCTCGCGGTAGCGG
>JBBIIW010000515.1:0-2466 GCA_037446305.1 Candidatus Rokuibacteriota bacterium | reverse complement strand
CCTGCTGCGCGACGGGCAGGACCCGCTCGTCCGGCGACTCCACGCGCTGGCCGCGCAGGCGCGCCGCCAGGCCCAGCGCGCCGAGCTGGAGGAGATGCGGCAGGTGGAGGCCGGCGGCGCCACCGCGACCCCGTTCGTGCCCGCCGGCGCCGGGCTCGGCGAGCTGCGCGAGGCGGCGCGGGGCTGTCGGGGCTGCGACCTCCACCGTCACGCCACGCAGACCGTGTTCGGCTCGGGGCCCGCCCACGCCCGCATCGTGCTGGTCGGCGAGCAGCCCGGCGACCAGGAGGATGTCAAGGGAGCCCCGTTCGTGGGGCCGGCCGGCGAGGTGCTGGACCGGGCGCTGGCCGAGGCCGGGCTGCCCCGCGACCGCTGCTACGTCACCAACGCCGTGAAGCACTTCAAGTTCGTCGAGCGCGGCCGGCGCCGCATCCACCAGACGCCGCGCCTGGCCGAGATCGCCGCCTGCCGGCCGTGGCTCGAGGCCGAGCTCGGGTCGATCCGGCCCGAGGTCCTGGTCTGTCTCGGCGCCACGGCCGCCCGCGCGATCTTCGGACCCGACTTCCGGCTGCTGCGGGACCGCGGGCGCTTCCTGCCCAGCCGCTGGACGCCTCGCACGCTGGCCACGCTGCACCCCTCGGCCGTCCTGCGCGGCCAGGACGAGGCCGAGCAGGCGCGGCTCTACCGCCTGCTCGCGGAGGATCTCCGGCTGGCGGCCACCGGCGCCCCGGGCGCCCGGTAGCCCCATGCAGGGGCCGGGAATTTTCCGGGGTGGGCTTCCCGTCCTATGAGCGTGGAACATCTGGACGGGGTGACGGTCCACCAGCCGGACCCGCCGGAGGCCGGGCTCGACGCCGCCACCCGGGCCCGGTTCGAAGCCCTGGCCCTGCCGTACCTGCCCGACGTCTACCGCCTGGCCGTCCGGCTCCAGGGCAGCCCGCAGGATGCCGAGGACCTGGTCCAGGAGACCTACGTGAAGGCGCTCCGCGCCTTCCCCTCGCTGCGGCAGCCCGACCGCATCCGGTCCTGGCTCTTCCAGATCCTGAGTCGCCTGGTCCTCGACCAGCAGCGCGCGGAGCCGCGCGAGGTGGCCAGCGGCGACCTGGAGGAGCTGGACCGCTTCTCCCTCTACGACCTGATCTGGGACGAGGACCCTCTGCCGTATTCCGACAACCTCCATGGCGACTTCCTCGCGCAGTTCACCGACGACGAGGTCCGGGCGGCGCTGATCGCGCTGCCCGAGGCCTTCCGGGTCCCGCTGGTGCTCGTGTACGTGGAGGAGCTCAGCTACAAGGAGCTGGCCGAGATCCTGGGCTGCCCGCTGGGGACCGTGATGTCCCGGCTGCACCGGGGCCGGAAGATTCTGGAACGCGAGCTGTGGGAGTGTGCCAGGCGACGGGGACTCGTCAGGAGCTGGGAACGATGACGCCGATCACGTGCGAGCAGGCGGTCGAGCAGTTCTTCGCGTACCTGGACCGGGCCCTGGCCGGCCAGGAGGTCGAGAACCTCGAGGCGCACCTGGACGCCTGCCTGTCGTGCTGCGACAGGCTGGCCTTCAGCCGGAAGCTCGACGCCTTCATCAAGTCCCGGCTCCCGGACAACCCGTTGCCGTCGAGCCTGGAGGCCCGCGTGCGCCGGGCCCTGGTCGGCTGAGGCCGGCCGCATGCCGTACTTCACCGACGAGCAGACCCGCGCCATCGTCCGCCAGGCCTACGGCCGGCTGGCGGGCGGCGGCGCGCCGGTGGCCGAGGCGCTCTACGACGCCGGGGAGCTGGCGCGGCTGCCCCGGGGAGCCGTCGACCTGGCCCTGGGGGTGGGCCATCCCGTCCGCCACGCCGGGCTCCGCCCGGGCGAGGTGGTGCTCGACCTGGGGTGCGGCGCGGGGATCGACACGCTGCTGGCCGCCCTGGCCGTGGGGCCGACCGGGCGCGCGCTCGGTCTGGACATGACGCCGGAGATGATCGGGCGCGCCCGCGCCCACGCGGCCGAGCTGGGGCTGGCCAACGTCGAGATCCTGGAGGGCCTCATCGAGGCCATCCCGCTGCCCGACGACTCGGTGGACGTCGTGCTCTCCAACGGGGTCCTGAACCTCTCGAACCGCAAGAGCCGGGTGATCGCCGAGATCGCCCGCGTGCTGCGCCCGGGCGGGCGCCTGGCCATCGCCGACCTCGTGCTGACCGACCGCCTTCCCGAGGACGTGCTCAAGAGCCCGGCGGCGGTCGCCGGCTGACTGGCCGGCACACTGGCGGAGCCAGTGCTGCTCAAGAAGTTCTTCAACGTCGGGTTCGAGGCCATCGAGGCGCACGACCGGCGGCCCGTGGGGCTGGCCGATCTCCGGCGCTACCCGCTGTTCACGCCCGAGTTCTTCGACTTCCTCCAGCGGGTGATGCCGCCCGAGCGCCACGACGACATCGTGTACGCGGTGGTCGTCACCGCCCGCAAGCCGGCGCCGCGCGCGGCGCCGCG
>JBBIIW010000514.1:0-2469 GCA_037446305.1 Candidatus Rokuibacteriota bacterium | reverse complement strand
CCGCCGAGCGGCTGCGCGTCGTCGCCTCGACGCCCGATCTGCAGTCGCTCACCCGGGCCGTCGGCGGCGACCTGGTCAGCGTCGAGACGCTCGCCCGGGGGACCCAGAACTTCCACGACGTCGAGGTGCGGCCCAGCCTCATGGCCAGGCTTCGCCGCGCGGACCTGCTGATCATGAACGGGCTCGACCTCGACTACTGGGTGGAGCCCCTGGTGCGCGGGGCCAACAACGCGCGGCTGGTGCCCGGCGGTCCCGGCCGGGTGGACGCCTCGCAGGGCATCGCCGCCCTCGAGGTGCCGGCGGGGCGCCTCGACCGCAGCCTGGGGGACGTGCATCCGTACGGCAATCCCCACTATCTCCTCGACCCGGAGAACGCGGTCACCGTCACGGCGACCATCGCGGAGGCGCTGGCCCGGGCGGCCCCCGAGCACCGGGCCACGTTCGAGCGCCGGCGGCAGGCGTTCGTGGACCGGCTGCGGGCGGCCCAGGCCCGCTGGACGCAGGCCCTGGCCCCGTTCGCGGGCGCCCGCGTGGTCGTCTATCACAACACCTGGCCCTACTTCCTCTCGCGCTTCGGGCTCGTCCAGGCGGCCACCGTCGAGGACCGCCCCGGCATCCCGCCCTCGCCGGGGCACCTGGCGGCCCTCATCGGCCGGATGAAGGCCGAGCGCATCAAGGTGCTGATCGTCGAGCCGTGGAGCGACCGGCGGCTGGCCGAGCGCGTGGCGGCCGAGGCCGGGGCCCGGGTGGTCGTGCTGGCCCACACCGTCGGGGCCGTCGAGGGCGCGGACTCCTACCTGGGCGTGTTCGACCACAACGTGGCGGCGCTGGCGGCCGCGCTCGGCTCGTGAGCGACCTGCTCGCGCTCCTGTGGGCGCCGTTCCTCATGTGCCTGGTGCTGACCGGCATCCACGCCTACCTCGGCATCCACGTCCTGGCCCGCGAGGTGATCTTCGTGGACATCGCGCTGGCCCAGGTGGCGGCGCTGGGCGCGACCGTGGCCGTGCTGCTGGACTTCGGGGAAGCCTCGGCGACCGCCTACGCCTTCGGGCTGGGCGCCACCGTCGCCGGCGCGGGCGTGCTGGCCCTGAGTCGCACGCGCGAGCGCCACGTGTCGCAGGAGGCCGTGATCGGCACCGTCTACGCGGTCTCGGCCGCCGGCGCGGTCCTGGCCGCCGCCCAGACCCCGCACGGCGCCGAGCAGCTGCGCGCGATGCTGGTCGGCAACATCCTGGCCGTCGGCGCGGCGGACATCCCGCCCGTCGCCGCGCTCTACGCGGCGGTGGGCGCGTTTCACTGGCTGTGCCGGCGCCCCTTCCTGCTGATCTCGACCGACCCCGACCGGGCGATCCGGGAGGGGTGGCGCGTGCGCCTCTGGGACTTCCTCTTCTACGTGTCGTTCGGGGTGGTGGTGACCAGCTCCGTCCGGGTGGCCGGCGTGCTGCTCGTGTTCTCGTACCTCATCGTCCCCGCGCTGGCCGGGGTCATGCTGGGCGGCGGGATCGGCGCGCGACTGCTCGCCGGCTGGATCTTCGGGACGCTGGTGAGCGTCGTCGGCGTGGCCGCCTCGGCGGCGCTCGACCTGCCGACGGGCGCCACCGTGGTGTGCGCCTTCGGCGTGAGCCTGCTGGCGCTGGCGGCGGCGGTCCGCCTCCGCTCCGCGCGCGCCTGACCGGCGCCGGCGTCAGGCGGCCTCGAGGTCGCGCCGCCGGCTCTCGAACTCCTCCTTGCTGATCTCGCCGCGCGCGTACCGCTCGCGCAGCAGGGCCAGGGCCCGGTCGGGCGGGGCCTCCCGCCGCTCGGTGACCAGCCACCGGATGCCGAGCACGAGCCCGGCGATGACGAGCGCCCAGAAGACGAACATGCCCAGCATCATGCCGATTCCCCACACGCCCCAGGGCCCCCACATCGGATGCATGCCCCAGCCGTCCCAGGGGCGCTCCTGCGCCCAGCCGGGCCACGGGATCGCCAGCGCCGTCGCAAGCAGCATCGCCGACCGTGCCAGTCGTCTCATGCCTTCCTCCCGTGCCGCCTGTGCTGCGAACGGCTTGCCAGCCGGCCAGGCGCCGGAAGTGACGGGAACGATTGACGGATCCGGCCGGCCGCGGCTCCCGGCGCCGCCGCCCGGCCGCGGCAGGGCTGTCCCACCGCGGCGAGGGCGCCCCACGACGGCGCGCAGGCGCGCCGCCGGCCATCCGGCCCGGGTGCGATCATGAGCGGCAGGATGCCCCGCGCCGCCGCGGACGTCGTGTTCGAGGTCCAGGCCCTCACCAAGGTCTACCGCATGGGCGAGGTCGAGGTGCACGCCCTCCGCGGCGTGGACCTGGAGCTCTACCGGGGCGAGTTCGTGGTGCTCCTCGGGCCCTCCGGCAGCGGCAAGTCCACCCTGCTCAACATCCTGGGCGGCATCGACCGGCCCACCAGCGGGCGGGTCGTGGCCGGCGGTCGCGACCTGACGGCGGCCAGCGA
>JBBIIW010000513.1:0-2471 GCA_037446305.1 Candidatus Rokuibacteriota bacterium | reverse complement strand
GTTCCGCCGCGCCTTCTCCTGAGCCCCCGCCGGGCCGGCCGGCCGCCGCCGGCGGCCCTGGCAATTATGCTCCTGAAAGCATAATATGGGGCCACCCGAGGGGAGGTGACCCGTGCGCGCACTCGTCGCCATGATGGCGGCCGCCCTGCTGCTGGCCGGGGCCCCGGCCGCCGGGGCCGGCTCGACGGTCGTCATCCTCTCCACCACCACCAGCACCCAGGACTCGGGCCTGCTGGACGTCCTGGTGCCGATGTTCGAGCGCCGGACCGGCTACACGGTGAAGACCATCTCGGTGGGCACCGGCCAGGCGCTGGCCCTGGCCGCCCGCGGCGAGGCGGACGTGACGCTGGCGCACGCGCCCTCGCTGGAGAAGGCATACGTGGCCGAGGGCAAGCTGCGCCACCGCCGGCTCGTCATGTACAACGACTTCGTCATCGTCGGGCCCGCGGACGACCCGGCGAAGATCAAGGGCCGGACACGCGCGGTGGACGCGCTCAGGAAGATCGCCGCGGCGGCCAGCCGGTTCGTCTCCCGCGGCGACCGGTCCGGCACCCACGCCCTCGAGCTGAGCCTCTGGCAGCAGGCGGGGATCACGCCGGCCGCGCCCTGGTACATCGAGTCCGGCCAGGGGATGGGCGCCACGCTGGGCATCGCCGACGACCGCGGCGCCTACACGCTGACCGACCGGGCGACCCTGCTGGCCTTCAGCAAGCGCGTGCGCCTGATCCCCATGGTCGAGGGCGACCGGCCGCTGCTCAACCTCTATGCCGTGATGGAGGTCAACCCCGCGAACGGCCCGCGGGTGAACGCCGCCGGCGGCCGGGCCTTCGCCGACTTCATGCTGGCCCCCGAGACCCAGGCGGTCATCAGGACCTTCGGGGTCGAGAAGTACGGGCGCGCGCTGTTCGTGCCCATCGCCGGCAAGACCGACGAGGACTTCTGAGTGGATCTGGTCGTCGCCGGCCTCCGGCACGCCCTGGCGCTGCTGCTCGGGGGCGATCCCGAGGTCTGGTCCATCCTGTGGCGGTCCCTGCAGGTCTCGGGGACCGCCACCCTGCTGGCCCTGGCGCTGGGCATCCCGGCCGGCGCCACGCTGGCCCTGGCCCGGTTCCCGGGTCGCACGGTGCTCGTGAGCGCGGTCAACACCGGCATGGGGCTGCCCCCGGTGGTGGTCGGGCTCTTCGTCACGCTGCTCCTGTGGCGACGCGGCCCGCTGGGCGGCTGGGAGATCCTCTACACGCCGGCCGCCATCGTCATCGCCCAGGCCATCATCGCCTCGCCGATCATCACCGGCATCACCCTGGCCGCCGTCCAGAACGTGCCGGAGGCGTTCCGGCTCCAGCTCCTGGGCCTCGGCGCCTCCCGGCTGCAGATGGTGTGGGTGGTCCTGCGCGAGGCCCGGCTGCCGATGCTGGCCGCGGTCATGGCCGGCTTCGGCGCCGTCATCTCCGAGATCGGCGCCTCCATGATGGTCGGCGGCAACATCAAGGGGCAGACCCGCGTGCTGACCACCGCCATGGTCCTCGAGACCGGCAAGGGGAACTTCGAGGTCGCGATCGCCCTGGCCATCCTCCTCCTCGTCCTGGTCTTCCTCGTGAACTGGCTCCTCACCGGACTGCAGCAGCGCCGGCCGTCGTGAGGCGCCGCCGGGCTCGCCCCGGCGGGAGCGTATAATCGCCACGATGCGGCGCGTGGCGCTCGTGCTCGCCCTGCTCTCGCTGCTCGGGGACGCTCCGGCCACGGCCCAGGAGCTCACGATCTCGGCCGCCGCCAGCCTGCGGGAGGCGATGGGGGAGATCGGCCGCCACTTCCAGGCCGCCCGGCCGGGCGTCACCCTGCGCTACAACCTGGCCGCCTCGGGCGAGCTGCAGAAGCAGATCGAGGCCGGCGCGCCGGTCGACGTCTTCGCCCCGGCCGGGCAGCGGCAGATGGACGCGCTGGAGCGCGCGGGGCTCGTCGTCGCGGACAGCCGGCGCGACTTCGCGGGCAACGTGCTGGTGGCGCTCAAGCCCGCCGACTCCGCGCTCGACCTCCCGGGCCCGTCCGACCTGCTCGACCGGCGGGTGCAGCGCATCGCGCTCGGCGACCCCCGCACGGTGGCGGCCGGGCAGTACGCCGAGGAGGCGCTCCGGACGCTGGGGCTGTGGGAGCGATTGAAGGATCGGCTGGTCTTCGGCGAGAACGTCCGCCAGGTCCTGGACTCCGTGGTGCGCGACGAGGTGGACGTCGGGATCGTGTACGCGACGGACGGCGTCCAGCGCCTGGGCCGGGTGCGGCTGGCGTTCGCCTTTCCGGCCGACACCCACCGTCCGATCGTCTATCCCGCCGCCGTGGTGGCCTCCAGCCGGCAGCCGGCGCTGGCCCGGGCGTTCGTCGAGTTCCTGACCGGCCGGGAGGCCCAGGCGGTGCTGGGGCGGCTGGGATTCGAGGCCGTGCCGGCCGCCGCCCGGTGAGCCCCGGCGGCGCGCCCG
>JBBIIW010000512.1:0-2474 GCA_037446305.1 Candidatus Rokuibacteriota bacterium | reverse complement strand
AGGGCGGCGCGCGCCTGGCCGGCCACGCGCAGCAGCGCCGGCGTGGCATCGCCGCCCCGGACGGCGCCGAGAAGCGGCAGCACCTGGTGGCGGAGGCGGTTGCGCAGGTGCCGCACGTCGCGGTTCGTCGGGTCCTCCACCCAGGGCAGGCCGAGCGCCTGCAGCAGCGCCACGAGGTCGCGGCGGCGGACGTCGAGCAGGGGCCGGATGAAGCGGTCGCGCACGGGCGGGATGCCGGCCAGCCCGCGCAGCCCGGCGCCCTCGAGCAGCCGCATCAGGACCGTCTCGGCCTGGTCGTCGGCGGTGTGGCCGAGGGCGATGCGGGCGGCGCCCAGCCGGTCGGCGTGCCGCTCCAGCGCGGCGTGGCGCGCGCGGCGGGCGGCATCTTCCAGCGAGGGCCCGGGGGGGACGGTCACGCGCTCGACGGCGACGGGCACGCCCAGGCGCCGGCCCAGCGCGCGGACCGCCTCGGCGTCACGGGCGGAGTCGGGCCGGAGGCCGTGGTCCACGTGCAGCACGTCGAGGGTGAGGCGCCAGGCGGGGGCCAGGCGGGTGAGCAGCCAGAGGAGCGCGGTGGAATCGGCGCCGCCGGAAACGGCCACCAGGACACGCTCGCCGCCCGCGAGCATCGCGTGGCGGCGGATCGCGCGCTGGACGGCGCTCAGGAGGTCGGCGGCTAGCCCCCCTGCAGGCCCACCCACACCTCGCCGTCCTCGAAGTGCTCCTTCTTCCAGATGGGCACGACGCGCTTGAGCGTGTCGATGGCGTACCGGCACGCCTCGAACGCCTCCTGGCGGTGGGCGGCCGACACGGCGATGAGCACGCTGGCCTCGCCGATCTCGAGCCGGCCGGTGCGGTGGAGCATGGCCACGCGCCTGACGCCCGGCCAGCGGGCGCGGACCGTGCGGCCGATCTCCCGCAGCTTGGCCTCGGCCATCGGCGCGTGCGCCTCGTACTCCAGGAACTTGACCGGCCGCCCACCGGTCTCGTTGCGCACCACGCCCGAGAAGATCACCATGCCGCCCGCCCCCGGATCGTCCACGAGCGCCGCCACCGCGTCCGCCGACAGCGGATGCTCGACGACCCGGTAGGTGTCGCCGCCCTCCGGCGCGGGCTCCGCCTGCGGCCCGCATCCGCCGCTCACCGGCGGGAACAGGCACAGCTCGTCGCCCGGCTTCAGCCGGTGCTCGGCGGGGACGTAGTCGTCGCCGACGGCGAACAGCGTGTAGGACCGGTAGGGCCTCAGCTCCGGGTGGCGGGCGACGACGGCGCTCCAGGCCGCCTCCACCGTGCCCCCCTCGGGCAGCTCGACCTCGACCCGCTCGCGCCCGGCGGCCTCGCGATAGCGGGCGAAGAGACGAACGCCGACGCGCACGGGGAGACCGGCTACCGCGGGCCGCCGGCGGCGGCGCCGCGCGGGCGGCGACGCGGGGCCCGCCTGCTCATCAGCCGGCTAGAAGCGGTGGGACTGGCCGCAGCCGCAGCTCGACTTCACGTTGGGGTTGTTGATCGCGAAGCCGGCGCCCAGCATCTGGTTCTCGACGAAGTCGATCTCGCTGCCGGCCAGGTAGGGCGCGCTGTGCTGGTCGATGAAGACCTTGATGCCCTGCGACTCCACGACCGTGTCGCCGGCCTGCATCTGGTCCTCCCAGCCCAGCTCGTACGACATGCCGGAACAGCCGCCGCCGACCAGGCGGATGCGCAGCCCCCAGTCCGGCTTGCCCTCGTCCTGCCGCAGCTCGGCCACCTTCCTGGCGGCCGTCTCGGTGAGCGTGACCATGCGTGTCCTCCCTGCCTCACTCTCGGCGTGGCTCGATGCTATCACAGGATACCGCCGGCGGGCAGGAGCGTCACCTCCTCCAGCGCGGCGTGGGGCGGCAGCGTGGCCATCAGCACGATGGCCCGGGCCACATCCTCCGATCGGAGCATGCGGCTGCGGTCGGGGGGACTGGGGATGCTGTCCCAGAGCGGGGTATCGGTGGCCCCGGCCAGCACGACCCCGACCCGGATGCCCTCGCGCCGCACCTCCTCGGCCAGGACCCGGCTGAAGGCGACCAGCCCGGCCTTGGTGGCGCTGTAGACGGCCGCGCCGGGGATGGGCCTGGAGGCCGCCACCGAGGCGATGTTGAGGATCGTGCCCCGGCCCTGGCGCGCCATCGCCGGCAGCACGGCCCGGCAGCACACCATGGCCGCCCGCAGGTTGGTGGCCAGCATGGGGTCCCAGTCGGCGGGCTTGGGGCCCGCCACCGGGCCGAAGGCGGCCACCCCGGCCGCCGTGACCAGGATGTCCAGCCGGCCCAGCTCGCCCGCGACCTGCTCGACCAGCGCCTCGACGGAGGCGTCCTGGGTGACGTCGCAGGGCACGGCCAGGGCCCGGCCCCCGCCCTCGCGGATCTCGGCGGCGACCGCAGCCAGGTCCTGCCGGCTCCGGGCGACCAGCGCGACCGCGGCCCCCTCCCGGGCCAGCGCGAGCG
>JBBIIW010000511.1:0-2475 GCA_037446305.1 Candidatus Rokuibacteriota bacterium | reverse complement strand
GCGCTGCGCGCCGAGCTGGTGAACGCGCTGGCCCTGACGCCGGCCCAGCAGGCGCGGCTCGACGCCGTGCTCGGGGACACCCGCCAGCAGATCGCGGCGCTCGAGAGCGCCGGGCTGTCGGACTGGCAGCTGCAGCGGCGCGTGCAGAAGCTCCGCGACGTCGCGCGCACCCGGATCCGGGAGATCCTCACGCCCGAGCAGCGCGCCCGCTACGACGAGAAGGCGGGGAGCGGGGGACCCGTGCCGGGCCGCGTCTGGGTCCCCGGGCCCGACGGCCGGCCACGGCCGGTGCCCGTCCTGCTGGGCATCACCGACGGCTCGGTCACCGAGATCGTGGAGGGGGATCTGCAGGAGGGCCAGGAGCTGATCGTCGGGATGGGCGGCGGCGCGGCCCGACCGGCGCCCGACGGCCGCGGCGCCCCGCGGCTCCGGCTCTGACGATGGCGCTGATCGAGACGCAGGCGCTCGGCAAGGACTACCGGCTGGGGCCCCATGTCGTCCACGCGCTGCGCGGCGTGTCGGTGCGCATCGAGGCGGGCGAGTTCGTGGCCGTGATGGGGCCCTCGGGCTCGGGCAAGTCCACCTTCATGAACCTGCTGGGCTGCCTGGACCGGCCGACGGCCGGACGCTACCTGCTGGACGGGGTGGACGTCGGCCGGCTGGGGCGCGACGAGCTGGCCCGCATCCGCAATGCGCGGATCGGGTTCGTCTTCCAGCAGTTCAACCTGCTGCCCCGTGCCTCGGCGCTGGAGAACGTGGAACTGCCGCTGCTCTACGCGTCGCGGACGGCTCGCGAGCGGCGCCAGCGCGCCCGGCAGTGCCTGGTGGCCGTCGGGCTGGGCGACCGTCTCGATCACCACCCGAGCCAGCTGTCGGGCGGGCAGCAGCAGCGGGTGGCCATCGCCCGGGCCCTCGTCAACGCCCCCGCCATCATCCTGGCCGACGAGCCGACGGGCAACCTCGACAGCCGGACGAGCATCGAGATCCTGGCCCTGCTGCAGCGCCTCAACGGCGACGGCCTCACCGTGCTCCTGGTCACCCACGAGCCCGAGGTGGCGGCCTTCGCCCGGCGCGTCATCGCCTTCCGGGACGGCCGCGTCGTCCGCGACGCCGCGGTGACCGCGCCCCGCGACGCCGGCGAGGCCCTGGCCGGGCTGACCGAGGAGGCGCTGGCGTGACGGTGATCGAGTCGGCGCGCATCGCCCTCCGCGCCCTGCGCGTCAACACCCTGCGCACGGCTCTCACCATGCTCGGCATCGTCATCGGGGTCGGCGCCGTCATCGCCATGGTGAGCATCGGGGCCGGCGCCCAGGCCCGCGTGGCCGAGCAGATCCAGAGTCTGGGATCGAACCTGATCATCGTGCTGTCGGGCAGCGTGACGTCCGGCGGCATCCGCCTGGGCCACGGCACGCAGCAGACGATCAGCGAGGATGACGCCGAGGCGATCGTGCGCGAGGTTCCGGCCGTGCAGGTCGCGGCGCCCTCGGTGCGCGGCAGCGCGCAGGTCGTCTACGGCAACCTGAACTGGTCCACCGTCATCCAGGGCGTGACCGCGGACTACCTGCACGCGCGGGACTGGGGGCTCCTGGCCGGACGGCCCATCGGGCCCGAGGACGTCGAGGGCGCCGCCAAGGTCGCCCTGCTGGGCCAGACGGCGGCCCTGAACCTGTTCGGCGAGGCCGATCCGATCGGCCAGGTGATCCGGATCAAGCGCGTGCCCTTCACGGTGATCGGCCTGCTGGACCGCAAGGGGCAGTCGTCCTGGGGGCAGGACCAGGACGACACCATCCTCATCCCGCTGTCCTCGGCCAAGAAGCGCGTCCTGGGCGCGAGCCAGGCCAGCCCCCGGGCGGTGGGCGCCATCTCCGTCAAGATCCGGGAGGGCGAGGACCTGGCCGCCGCCGAGGCCCAGATCCGGGCCCTGCTGCGCCAGCGCCACCGGCTGCAGCCGTTCCAGGAGGACGACTTCTGGCTGCGCAACCTGGCCGACGTGCTCCAGACCCAGGAGGAGTCCACGCGGGTGATGACGTACCTGCTGGCGGCCATCGCCTCGGTGTCGCTGCTGGTGGGCGGGATCGGGATCATGAACATCATGCTGGTGTCGGTGACCGAGCGCACGCGGGAGATCGGCCTGCGCCTGGCGGTCGGCGCCCGCAGCCGGGACATCCTCCTGCAGTTCCTGGTCGAGGCCGTGACCCTGTCGCTGGTCGGCGGCGGCATCGGCATCCTGGTCGGCCTGGCCGGTGCCCAGGCCATCGGCCACCTGGCGCAGTGGCGGACCCTGGTACCGCCGCAGTCCATCGCGCTGGCGTTCGGCTTCGCGGCGCTGGTGGGGATCTTCTTCGGCTTCTACCCGGCCCGCCAGGCGGCGCGCCTGGATCCCATCGAGGCGCTCCGATACGAGTGAGATCCGGCCGGGATGCCGCCGGCGTCCCCGCTCCCGGGCGGCCGGCCGGGGCGCGGGTGCGCCGTGCG
>JBBIIW010000510.1:0-2480 GCA_037446305.1 Candidatus Rokuibacteriota bacterium | reverse complement strand
CGCCCGGCCCGGCGGTGACCACCGCCACCCCCAGCCCGCGCCGCAGCCGCGCGCAGGCGTCGGCGGCGTGCGCGGCCGCCTGCTCGTGGCGGACGTCCACGATCCGGATGCCCTCCTTCAGGCAGCCGTCGTAGATGGGCAGGATGTGGCCGCCGCAGAGGGTGAAGACGTGGTCCACCCCCGCCTGCCGGAGCACCCGCGCGACCATCTCCCCGCCGGTCATGCCAGGCGCGGCAGGACGTCGGCGGCGATCAGCTCCAGCTGCTCGCGCTCCGCGGCCGGCTCCCCGATCGGGTTGAGCAGGAAGTACTCGCACCCGGCCGCCCGGAACTCGGCCAGGCGGGCGGCGCACTGCTCGGGCGTGCCGATCACGCCGTACCTGTCGGCCAGCGGCCCGAAGTCCTGCGCGTAGCGCCGGCTCAGGCGCGCGACCCAGGCCGCGCGGGCCCGCTCGTAGTCCCGCCCCACGGTGATGAAGGTCAGGTGCGCGGTCGTGAAGCCGTCCAGCGTCCGGCCGGCGGCGGCCGCCGCGGCGCGGATCTTCTCCAGGCTCTGGCGGTACCGCTCCGGCGTGACGACGTAGGAGACCCAGCCGTCGCCCTGCCGGCCGGCGCGGGTCAGGGCCGCATCCGAGCGGCCGCCGATCCAGATGGGCGGGCCGGGCTGCTGGACCGGCTTGGGGTCGATGGACACGTTCTCGAACCGGGTGAAGCGCCCCTTGAAGCTGGCCGGGGTGTCGCGCCAGAGTGCCCGCACGACGTCGATGCCCTCGGTCACGCGCGCCCCGCGCTCGCTCACCGGCACCCCGCAGGCCTCGAACTCGCGCGGATTCTCGCCGCCGACCCCCACGCCGAAGATCAGCCGGCCCCCCGACAGCACGTCCAGCGTCGCCGTCACCTTGGCCGCCACGGCCGGGGACCGGAGCGCCAGCAGGTAGACGGCGGTGCCGAGCCGGAGGCGCGTGGTGATGGGCGCGTAGGAGGCCAGCAGGGTGAGCGACTCGTAGAGCGGCAGGTTGAACGCGACGTGGTCGCCGCACCAGACGGAGTCGTAGCCGAGCGCCTCCACGCGCCGCACGAGCTCCCACTGCTCCGCCGGCGGATGGAGCGACAGGAACGCGCCGAACTTCATCGCGGGAATCCCTCCCGGACGCCGCCGTCCACGGTGATCGTGCAGCCGGTCGTCTTGGCGGCGCGGTCGCTGGCCAGGAACAGCACCGCCTCGGCGACGTCCTCGGGCAGGATGCGGACGCCGAGCAGGTTGCGGCGCCGGTAGAAGTCCTCCAGCTGCTCGACCGGGATGCCCTGCGCCGCCGCCCGCTGCCGCCGGACCTCCTCGGACCACAGCCGGGAGTCCTGGAACACGGCGTCGGGGCTCACGATGTTGGAGCGGATGCCGTGGGGCGCGCCCTCCAGCGCCAGGACCTTGGCCAGCTGGGCCTCCGCCGCCTTGGCGGCCGAGTAGGCGGCGAAGTCCTTGCCCGGCGCCATCACGTTCTTGGTGGCCACGAACACCAGCGCGCCGCCCAGGCCCTGCCCCACCAGGACGCGCATCGCCTCCCGGGCCACCAGGAAGTGCCCGGTCGCGTTCACCGCGAACGAGCGCTCCCAGTCGGCCAGGGCCATCTCCACCACCGGCGCCGAGTGCGCGATGCCGGCGTTCGAGACGAGGATGTCCAGGCCGCCCCAGGCCAGCACCGTCGCCTCGAAGGCCGCGCGCACCGAGGCCTCGCTGGTCACGTCCATCTCCAGTCCGAGGGCCCGGCCCCCGCCCACCGCCGCCTCGATCTCCTCGGCTGCCTTCCGCGCCCCCGCCGCGTCCACGTCCCCCACGGCCACGTGGGCGCCCTCGGCGGCCAGCCGGCGGGCGACCGCCCGCCCGATGCCGGAGGCGCCGCCCGTGACCAGCGCGATGCGGCGGGCCAGCTCCTTCTCGGGCGGCGCCAGCGTCAGCTTGTACAGCTCGAGCGGCCAGTACTCGACCTCGAACGCCTCGCGGGCGGTCAGGGACACGTACTGGCCGAAGGCCGTGGCGCTGGCCATGACCTCGATGGTGTGCCGGTACATGTCCTCCACGATGCCGGCCGTGCGCCGGTCGCGGCCGGCGGTGAACATGCCGAGTCCCGGCACGAGCACCACGCGCGGCGAGGCGTCGAGCGGCCCGGCCGCCGCCCGGTGGGCCTCGACGTAGGCCGTGTAGTCCCGCGCGAAGTCCCGGAGGCCGGCCTCGAGCGCCCGCGCGACCTCCTCCGGATCGTCCGGCCGCTCGAGGGCCACGAAGCACGGCAGCCGCTTGGTGTAGATGGTGTGGTCGGGCGTCGCCGGCCCTACCTGGGACACGCGGGGCGCGTCGTGCGAGGAGACGAACTCGAGCACCCGCGGATCGTCGTGGAACGTGACGATCTGGCGGCGGGGCCGGGAGAGCAGCCCCCGCAGGCGCGGCATGACGGCCAGCGCCACCTGGCGCCGGCGCTCCGGGGG
>JBBIIW010000509.1:0-2488 GCA_037446305.1 Candidatus Rokuibacteriota bacterium | reverse complement strand
GTGGCGATCCTCGTGGCCGAACGAGCGACGGGGCCTGGCGTGACGGCGGGCTGATCACGGCCTCGGCGGGCGGCCTCCGCCGGCGGGTAGAATGGGTGGCGTGACCACGATGGACCTCCGGCTGGCGCCCATGGCCGGCGTGACGAATGCCCCCTTCCGCCTGCTCTGCCGGGAGGCGGGGGCCGGCCCGCTCACCACCGAGGAGCTCGACGCCCGGGCGCTGGTGGCCGGCAACGCCCGCACGCAGGGGCTGGCCCGCGCCCTGCCGGAGGAGCACCCCATCGCGTTCCAGCTCCTGGGCGGCGATCCCGACGTGCTGGCCGAGGCCGCCCGCCGGCTGGAAGCGGCGGGCGCCGACGCCGTGGACCTCAACCTGGGCTGCCCGGTGCCCAAGGTCGTGGCCAAGGGGCAGGGGGCGGCGCTCATGCGCGATCCGCTCCGGGCCGCGACGATCTTCCGGGCGCTGCGCAAGGCGGTCAGCATCCCGCTGACGGTCAAGATGCGCTCGGGCTGGGACGAGCACACGGTCAACGCGGTGGAGATCGCGCGCCTCGCCGAGGGCGAGGGCCTGGACGGCATCACCGTCCACCCCCGCACGCGCCTGCAGCGCTACGCCGGCCGGGCGCCCTGGGACGTCATCGCGGAGGTGGTGGCCGCCGTCGGCATCCCGGTCGTGGGCAACGGCGACGTGCGCAGCGTGGCCGACGCCCGGGCCATGGTCCGCGCCACCGGCTGCGCCGCGGTGATGATCGGCCGCGGGGCGCTGGGCGCGCCCTGGATCTTCCAGGGCCGCGAGGTCGGTCGCGCCGAGCGGGCGGCCATGATCGCCCGCCACGCTGCGCTGATCGAGGCCCACCTGCCGCCCCGGGAGGCGCTGGTGCAGCTCAAGAAGCACCTGGCCTGGTACTCGGCCGGGCTGCCGGACAGCGCCGCCCGGCGGGCGGCGCTGTTCCAGGCCCCCGACGCCGCCCGCGTCCAGGAGCTGTTCTGGGCCGCCTGGTGAGCGGCCTCGCCGGTCACGAGTCCGAGCGGCCCCGGGCGGCGATCTCCCACTCGGCCTCCACCCGTCCGGCCCGCATCGCGTAGATCCGGTCGTAGAGGTTGATGGTGGGATCGCAGTGGGGCGGGAAGAACTCGATGCGCTCGCCGAGGCGGGGCGGCCGGGCGGCGTCGCCGATCAGGAGCCGCCCGTGCTCGTCGCCGGCGAACTGGTAGCCGAGGTCCGGGCGCGCCACCGGCTCTGGCGGGATCGGCGTGTCCGTCGCGAAGGCCTTCAGACCGGCGTCCACCATCGCCCGGTCCGGGCCCGGCACGCTGATGACCGTGGCCAGCACCGTCAGGGCCATCTCGAAGTCCGTCAGCGCCTCGCCGGCGCGACCGCCGATCTGGCGGTAGCCGAGGTCCATCACGCAGTAGGAGCCCGCCTGCAGCTCCGTGAGCCCCGGCAGCTCGGTGTCGATGTCGTAGGTGCCGGTGGAGCCGCCGGCCACGATCTCGACCGGCAGCCCCTCGCGGGCCAGCAGGTCGCGCGTCTCCATCAGCGGGGTCATGGCGGCCAGCGAGGCGTCGCGGCGCGCCTTCCAGCCGGCGACGTGGGCGCAGTGCCCCGCGTAGCCCTGCAGGCCGCGCAGGCGCAGCGAGGGGCGGCGGGCGATGTCCCGGGCCAGCGCCAGGGCCGGCGGGCCCGGCCGGACGCCGGTCCGGCGGTTGCCCACGTCCACGTCCACCAGCACGTCGATGACGACGCCGACCGCCGCCGCGGCCTCGGCCAGCGCGCGCACGTTGTCGGGGTGGTCCACCACGACCATCGTGTCCGGGGCGACCGCGCAGAGGCGTACCAGGCGCGCCACGCCGGACGCCGAGACGATCTCGGTGGTGATCAGCAGCCCGCCGATCCCGCAGGCCGCCATCACCTCGGCCTCGCCCAGCTTGGCGCAGGCCACGCCGAGGGCGCCGGCGGCGATCTGGCGCCGGGCGATCTCGGGGCACCGGTGCGTCTTGGCGTGCGGGCGCAGGGCCTTGCCGGCCCCCCGGACGTGGGCGGCCATGCGGGCCAGGTTGCGCTCGAAGCGGTCGAGGTCCAGCAGCAGGGCGGGGGTGGGGATGTCCTCGCGGGTCATGCTCATCGCGGAGCCCTCCCGCCGCGCTCCAGGCGCTCCAGCGACGGCCGGAAGGCCTCGCACGGGTCGCGGTCGTCCACGCGCGGCGTGAGCCAGACGAAGGTGAACGGCAGGCGGCCCTCGAAGCGGGCGGCGTAGTCCTCGGGCGCCAGCGCGCCGCCCTGCACCTCGAGGAGCCCCACGGTGTCGATGCGCGCTCCCGGCTGGAGGCGGCGGAGGTACGCGGGCACGCCCCGGTCGGCGCGGACGTGGCCGGCCCCGGCGATCAGCACGGCGCCGCCCGCCTGGCCGGCGGCCGCCAGGCGGTCGGCCATGTGCGCGTCGCGCGCCCGCTGGGCGGCGATCATGCCTTCCAGCCTGGCCTCGGG
>JBBIIW010000508.1:0-2494 GCA_037446305.1 Candidatus Rokuibacteriota bacterium | reverse complement strand
CATTCCCGGCGGCGCGGTGGCGGCGTCCGGCGGCCGCATCGTCTGGGTGGGCCCGGAGCGCCGGCTCGACCGCGGGGCCTGGCCGGACGCCGCGCAGGTGGACGGGCGGGGACGGGTCGCCGTGCCCGGCTTCGTGGACTCGCACACCCACCTCGTCTTCGCCGGCTCCCGCGAGACCGAGTACGCGCTGCGGGCGCGCGGGGCCTCCTACCAGGAGATCGCCGCCGCCGGCGGCGGCATCCTGGCCACCGTGCGGGCCACCCGCGCGGCCGGCGTGGAGGAGCTGGTGGCGCTGGCCCGGCCCCGGCTGCGCCTGGCCCTGGCCCACGGCACGACGACCATCGAGATCAAGTCCGGCTACGGGCTGACCACGGCCGACGAGCTGAAGATGCTGGAGGCCGTGCGCCGGCTGGGAGCGCTGGAGCCGGTGGCCGTCCAGGCGACCTTCTGCGGGGCCCACGAGGTGCCGCCCGAGTACCGCGGGCGCCCCGACGCCTACGTGGACCTGATCGTGGAGGAGATGCTGCCGGCGGTGGCCGCCCAGGGGGTGGCCCGGTACGTGGACGTGTTCTGCGAGGAGGGCGTCTTCTCGGTCGCGCAGGCCCGGCGGGTGCTGGAGGCCGGCGCCCGCCACGGGCTCCGGGCCAAGTTCCACGCCGACGAGTTCGCGCCGCTCGGCGGCGCCGGCCTGGCCGCCGAGGTGCACGCCCTCAGCGCCGATCACCTGCTCGCGGCCCGGGTCGAGGACGTGGCGCGCATGAAGGCGGCCGGGGTGACCGCCACGCTGCTGCCCGGCACCGCCTTCTTTCTGGGCCTGCCGTACGCCCCGGCCCGGCGGTTTCTCGAGACCGGCGTCCGCGTGGCGCTGGCGTCCGACTTCAACCCCGGCTCCTCCATGGGGCTGAACCTGCAGCTGGTCATGACGATGGCGGTGAGCCAGATGAAGATGACCCCCGAGGAGGCGCTGCTGGGGGTCACGCTGCACGGCGCCCACGCGCTGGGCCTGGCCGGCGAGGTGGGCTCGCTGGCGCCGGGCAAGCAGGCCGACCTGCTGCTGTGCGACGTCCCGAACTGGCGGTGGCTCTCCTACTTCTACGGCGTCAACCACGTGAGCGCCGTCGTCAAGGCGGGCCGCCTCGTCCACGATGCGGCTCCGCGCTGACCTGGTCCTGACCCCCGGCGGCTGGCGCGCGGAGCACGCCGTCGCCATCGCGGACGGCCGCATCGCCGCCGTGGAGCCGGCGGGCGCGCCGGAGCCGGGCGACGTGACGCTGCCCGGCCGCGCGCTGCTGCCGGGAACGGTCAACGCGCACTGCCACACCTTCCAGTCGCTGCTGCGGGGCCTGGGCGACGACCTGGACTTCATGGGCTGGCGCGACCGCGTCCTGTACCCGTTCTCGGCGCGGCTCGACCGGCCGGCCCTGGCGCTGGGCGCCGCCTTCGCCTTCGCCGAGATGCTGCTGCACGGCGCCACGACCTGCGTGGACTTCTTCTACATCCAGGACGCGGGCAACGAGAACGCCGAGGCGGTCATCGAGGCGG
Organism: Candidatus Rokuibacteriota bacterium; assembly: GCA_037446305.1. Taxonomy (GTDB): domain Bacteria; phylum Methylomirabilota; class Methylomirabilia; order Rokubacteriales; family CSP1-6; genus JBBIIW01. Next base: position 952 of record JBBIIW010000508.1, on the reverse strand, counting down.
CCCGGCAGGTGGGCATCCGCCTGGTCCTGGCCCGGGCCCTGTACGACTGGGAGGGGGCGCCCGCGCGCTACCGCGAGCCCGTGGCCGAGGCGGCCCGCCGCACGCGCGAGCTGATCGCCCGCCACCGCGCCGACCCGATGGTGCGCGTGCAGCCGGCGCCGCACAGCCCGCACGGCGCCTCGCCGGCCATGATCCGGGCCGGCTGGGAGGTGGCCGAGGCCGAGAACACCCCGTTCCACATCCACGTGGCCGAGGGCCGCTACGAGGGCGAGCGCACCCTGCGCGAGCACGGGGCCACGCCCATCCGCTACCTGGACCGCCTGGGCGTGCTGGGACCCCGCATGATCGGCGTGCACTGCGTGTGGCTGGACGACGAGGAGGTGGCGCTGATGGGTGCCCGCGGCGCGGCGCTGGCCTACTGCCCGTCGTCCAACATGTTCCTGGGCGACGGCATCACGCGGCTGCCCGAGCTGCTGCGGGCCGGCGTGCGGGTGGGCCTGGGCACCGACGGCGGCTGCACCAACAACCGCCTGTCGGTCTTCGAGGAGATGCGCATGGCCTCGCTGCTGCAGCGCGTGCGGCTCCTGGACGGCGCGGCGCTGGCCGCCGAGACGGCCTTCGACCTCGGCACGCGCTCGGGCGCCGAGATCCTGGGGCTCGAGACCGGCCTCCTGGCGCCGGGCTACCTGGCCGACCTGGTCGCGGTGGACCTCGGGCATCCCTCCCTGCACCCGCGCACCGACCTGCTCAGATCCGCGGTCTACGCCATGTCGGCCCAGGCCGTGACCGACGTGTGGGTGCACGGCCGGCGGGTCGTGGAGCGCGGCCGGCTGGTCACGGTGGACGTCGAGGCGCTGCTGGGGCGCGTGCGCGAGCTGACCTGCGGGTGGCGGGCGTGACGGCGCCGGTCGTCCTGGACGGCGGGCCGCTGGCGCTGGAAGATCGGAAGAGC
>JBBIIW010000507.1:0-2502 GCA_037446305.1 Candidatus Rokuibacteriota bacterium | reverse complement strand
GTCGGCGGCGAAGCCGCGGGCCCGCCGGCCGTCGCTGCCCTCGGCCTCCAGGGCCAGGTGGATGACCCAGGCCTCGGTCAGCGTCACCACCCCGAACCGGAACGGCAGGCGCAGGGGCACGCGCCGCACGAAGAAGGCGCTGTCGCGCAGGGCCAGCCCGGTCATGGCGATCTCAGTCCCCGGAGAACCGTTGCGCGTTGCCCATGGACGGCCAGACGAACGCCTGCACGTTGGCCAGGATCTGCCGCAGGTGGTTGCGGTCGTGGTGCACCCACTCCTGGAGCACGTCGTTGACCGTCAGCCAGCCCACCTTGGGATGCTGGCCGCCCCGCGCCAGGTCGGCCGGCTGAAGGCCCTCGGCCAGCGCGGCGCTCGCGGCGCGGAGGGCCTGGAACTCGCGCAGGAGGTCAGCCGTGGCGCGCGCGCAGTCACCCCGGGCCCGGGCCACCTCGGCCGGGTCCCAGGGCTCGAGATGCGGCCGATCCTGGGCCAGGATGGTGCGGATCCGGCCCGCGAAGCCTCGCCGCTCGGCCTCGATCAGGTGGCCCAGCACTTCCCTGGCGCACCACTCGCCGGGCGCCGGGTGGAAGATCAGCACGCGGTCGGGGAGCGCGCCCACCTCGGCCGTGAGCGCATCGGCCGCCGCCCGCAGCAGGCTCGCGACGTCCCTGGGACTCAGCATGTCATCCATCGAGCAGCTCCCGGGCGATGATCACCCGCTGGATCTGGTTGGTGCCCTCGTAGATCTGCATGATCTTGGCGTCGCGCATGAAGCGCTCCACCGGGAACTCGCGGGTGTAGCCGTAGCCGCCGAACACCTGCACGGCGTCGGTGGCGACCTTCATGGCCGCATCCCCGGCCCAGCACTTGGCCATGGCCGCCTCGGCCGGGCTGCCCCGCAGCCCGGCGTCCACCCGGCGGGCGGCGTGGTGCACCATCAGCCGGGCGGCGTGCACCTGCATGGCCATGTCGGCCAGCATGAACTGGATGCCCTGGAAGTCGCCGATGCGCTGGCCGAACTGCCGGCGCTGGCGGGCGTAACCGACGGCGGCGTCCAGCGCCGCCTGCGCGATGCCCACGGCCATGGCGCCCGTGGCCGGCCGCGTGATGTCGAGCGTCGCCATGGCGATCCGGAAGCCCTCGCCTTCCTCCCCCAGGCGCTGCTCGACCGGCACCCGGCAGTCGGTGAAGTGCAGGGCCACCGTGGGCGAGCCCCGGATCCCCATCTTCTTCTCCTTCTTGCCCACGGCGAAGCCCGGCAGGCCCGGCTCGACCAGGAACGCCGTCACGCCCCTGGCGCGCTTGGACGGGTCCACGGTGGCGAAGACGACGATGACGTCGGCGTGGTCGCCGTTCGTGCACCACTGCTTGGACCCGTTGAGCACGTAGTGATCGCCCTGCCGGACGGCGGTGGTGCGCAGCCCGGCGGCGTCGGAGCCGGCCTCGGGCTCGGAGAGCGAGTAGGCCGCCAGCAGCTCGCCGGCGGCCAGCCCCGGCAGGTACTTCTTCTTCTGGGCCTCGGTGCCGAAGTTCAGGATGGGCAGGCCCCCCAGGGGCTGGTCCACGAACTGCGTGGCCGTGGCGGCGCAGGCCCAGGCGATCTCCTCGGCGACCAGGGCCAGGGCCAGGCACCCCAGGGCCGAGCCCCCGTACTCCTCGGGCACCCAGATGCCGAACAGGCCCGCCTCCTTGATGGCCTGCAGGGACTCGGCGGGGTAGCGCTCCTGCTCGTCCACCTCGGCCGCCCAGGGCGCGATCTTCTCGCGCGCGACCTTGCGGGCCAGATCGCGGATCATGCGCTGCTCGGAGGTGAGGGCGAAGTCGTAGGTCATGCGGGGTCTCCCACGATGACGAGAGCGTCCACGGCGATCAGGTCCGCCCCGCGGGCGATGACCGGGTTGACGTCGATCTCCCGCACGCGCGGCAGGGCGGCCGCGAGGGCGCCGAGGGCGCGGACGGCGGCGATGACGGCGTCCCGCGCCACCGCCGGCAGCCCGCGGGGCCCGGCCAGCAGGCGCGGCCGCAGGCCCTCGTCCAGCATCTCCTCGATCTCCTCGTCGGCGGCCGGCGCGAGCCGGAACGAGACGTCGCGAACGACCTCGGCCAGCACGCCCCCCGTGCCGAGCGCGACGACGGGCCCGAAGACCTCGTCCCGCCGGGCGCCCAGCAGCAGCTCCACGCCCGGCCCCACCTGCTCCTGGACGATGACGCGCTCGGCCCCGGTCGCCCGCGCGATCTCCTCCCAGGCCGCGCGCACGCCCGCCGCCTCGCTCAGACCGAGCTTCACCCCGCCCGCCTCCGTGCGGTGCAGCAGGTCGGGCCGGTCGGCCTTCACGACGACCGGATAGCCGAGGCGCTCCGCCGCGGCCACCGCCTCGTCGGGCGTGGCGGCCGGCGCCTCCCGGCAGAAGCGGAGTCCACCACCCTCCTCCAGGAGCCGCCGCGCCAGCGCGTGGGGCAGCGCCCCCCGGGCGGCCTCCACGGCCTCGACGAGATCCGGGG
>JBBIIW010000506.1:0-2520 GCA_037446305.1 Candidatus Rokuibacteriota bacterium | reverse complement strand
ATGGAGGCGCGGGCCCAGGAGCAGCAGGCGGCCGCGCTCGAGCAGGAGGTGCGGGTGCGGGAGGCCGAGCGCGAGCTGGCCGCCGCCGAGCTGCGCCGGGCGGAGGCGGACCTGGCCCTGGCCCGGCTGGACCTGGAGCACACCGAGATCCGGGCGCCGATCGCGGGCCTGGTGACCCGCAAGGCGGTCGAGGTCGGGCAGGTGGTGCAGGCCGGGCAGCCGCTGCTGGCGGTGGTCTCGCTGCGCGACGTGTGGGTGGTGGCCAACTTCAAGGAGACGCAGCTGCGCGGGGTGCGGCCGGGGCTGCCGGTCGACGTCGTCGTGGACACGTTCGCCGATCGCACCTATCGCGGCGTGGTGGAGTCCATCGCCGCCGGCACCGGCGCCCGCTTCTCCCTGCTGCCGCCCGAGAACGCCACCGGCAACTGGGTGAAGGTCGTGCAGCGCGTGCCGGTCCGGATCGCCCTCGATCCGCGCGAGACGACCAACCCCCACACGCTGCGGGCGGGCCTGTCGGCGGTGGTCACCATCCGGCTGCGCTGAGGCCGGTGGTCGAGACCCTCTCGCCCGTCCGCCGCTGGGCGATCACCGCCAGCGTGATGCTGGTGACCATCATGCAGATCCTGGACACCAGCGTCACCAACGTTGCCCTGCCGCACATGCGCGGCTCGCTGTCGGCGGGGGCCGACGAGATCACCTGGGTGCTCACCCTCTACCTGGCCGCCAACGCCATCGTGATCCCGGCCACCGGCTGGCTCACCGCGCTGCTGGGCCGCCGGCGGTTCTTCCTGATCATCACCACCCTGTTCTCGGTGACCTCGCTGCTGTCGGGGCTGGCTCCCAGCCTGGACGCGCTCATCGTGGCCCGCGTGTTCCAGGGCCTGGGCGCGGGGCCGATCATCCCCCTCTCGCAGGCCGTGCTGTGGGAGATCTTCCCGTTCCGGCAGCGCGGGCTGGCCACCGCCGTCTGGGGCATGGGCGTGATGCTGGGCCCCATCGTCGGCCCCACGCTGGGCGGCTGGATCACCGACAACTGGTCCTGGCGCTGGATCTTCTTCATCAACCTGCCCATCGGCGCCCTGGCGCTGGTGATGGGCGGCCTGTTCCTGTTCGACCCGCCCTACCTGCAGCGGCCGCGGCGGGTGGACTGGGCGGGGCTGGGCCTGATGGCGGTCGGCTTCGGCGCCCTGCAGCTCGCGCTCGACCGGGGCGAGCGGGCCGACTGGTTCGCCTCGGCGCCGATCGCGGCCCTCACCGCCGTCGCCGCGGCCGCGCTCGGCGCCTTCCTGGTCCGGCAGCTGACGGCGCCGGAGCCGATCGTGGACCTGCGCGTGTTCGCGGACCGCAACTTCGCGATGGGCACGCTGCTCATCGCCGGCGTGGGCGTCGGTCTCAACTCCAGCATGCTCCTGGTGGCGCTCTATGCCCAGCAGGTGCTCGGCTACGACGCCTGGACCTCGGGCCTGGTGCTGGCGCCGGCCGGCATCGGCAACCTCCTGGCCCTGCTGGTGGCCGGCCGGCTGGCCGTCCGCACCGACCAGCGCCTGCTGGTGGGGCTGGGCTGCACCTGCAGCGCCGCCGGCGCCTTCGCCATGTCCACGGTGACCCTGCACACCGAGTACTGGGCCCTCGTCTGGCCGCGCCTGCTCCAGGGCTTCGGCACCGGGTTCCTGTTCGTGCCCCTGACCACCATGGCGCTGGCCACGATCCCGCGGGAGAAGCTGCCCAACGCCACCTCCTGCTTCAACGTGATCCGCAACCTGGGCGGCAGCGTGGGCATCGCCCTGGTGACGACGCTCCTGGCCCGGCGCGCCCAGTCGCACCAGGCGACCCTGACCCCGCACGTGAACCCCTTCGACGGCGAGACGCAGGCCCGGCTGGCCGAGTTCGCCGCCCACTTCGCCGCCCGGGGCGCGGATCCCTACACGGCCGGCCGCCAGGCCCTGGCCCTGCTCTACGCCCGCACCGTGGAGCAGGCCCGGGTGCTGGCCTTCGCCGATTGCTTCTGGTTCCTGGCCGTCATGGCGACGGTCATGCTGCTGCTGGTGCCCTTCATGCGACGCGTGCGCGCCGAGGCCGTCCCCGGCCCGTCGTCCGCCGTCGCCCGCGAGGTGGGCTGATGGGCCGGCCCCGGGGAGGAGGGCGCCGTCGAGTTCGTCGACGCCGGCGGTCGCGCGCCCCTGCACGTCGTCCTCACGGTGCCCGGCGACGAGGTCCGGCGGCGTTGACGCTGTTTCCGCGTAGGAGGTAAATTTTTCACCGGCCGGCCCCGACGATCCGTTTGCTCCGGAGCGCCGCAGTGCTACCATCCGGCGTCGTGCCGCTCGCCGAGATCCTCCACCGCCTGGCCACCGTCGTGCTGGGCGCCTCTGCGCTCGCGATCGCCGCCCTCATGGTCGTCGAGATCGGCCGCCGGCCCACCCGCAGGCGCGAGCCGCTCGGCGTGGCGGTCACGCTGGTCCTCCTCGCCGTCGGCGCCCGCGCGCTGGTGGCGGCCCTGCTGGCCGGCCGCGACGCCGG
>JBBIIW010000505.1:0-2522 GCA_037446305.1 Candidatus Rokuibacteriota bacterium | reverse complement strand
GGGCGCTCCCCCCGGGGCGGTGGCGCGCGCTGACCGCGGCCGAGGTGCGGTCGCTGCGCGCGGCGGTCGCGGCGCCACCGGCGCGTCCGACCGGACGCTCGCTTGCGCGGGCCCGACGCGTTGGCCTATAATCGGCGTTATTCGCACGAGCACCGCAGTCAGGAGTCCGTATGAACCTGGACGATTGGCGTTCCAGGATCAATGATCTCGACACCCAGATCCTCCACCTCCTCAACCAGCGAGCCGAGGCCGCCCTCCACATCGGAGACCTGAAGCGACGGCGAGAGCTGCCGCCGTATGCTCCCGAGCGCGAGGCCGAGATCCTCGCCCGGCTCGTCGGCGCCAACGCCGGGCCGCTGCCGGCGGACACCATCCGCGCCGTGTGGCGGGAGATCCTGTCCGGCTGCCGCGCGCTGGAGCGGCCGGTCAGCGTGGCGTACCTCGGGCCGAGGGCGACCTTCACCCACCAGGCGGCCCTGCAGCACTTCGGCGCCGCCGCGCACTACCGGCCGGCCCGCTCCATCGCCGACGTCTTCGACGACGTCGAGCACGAGCGGGTCGACCACGGCGTGGTCCCGGTGGAGAACACCACCGAGGGCGCCGTCAACACGACGCTCGACCGGTTCATCGACTCCGACGTGCTGATCTGCGGCGAGCAGTACCTCACCGTGACCCAGCACCTGCTCTCCCACGCGCCGGACCTGGGCGAGGTCAAGGTGGTGCTCTCCCACCCGCAGGCCCTGGCCCAGTGCCGGGCCTGGCTGGCCCAGCACCTGCCCGACGTGCCGACCCAGGAGGTGACCTCCACCGCGGCCGCCGCCGAGCAGGCGGCCGGCGACGTCACCGCGGCCGCCATCGCCTCCGGCCTGGCCGCCGACCTGTACGGCGTGCCGATCCTGCGACCGCGCATCGAGGACAACCCGCACAACGCCACCCGCTTCCTGGTGCTGGGGCGCCGGCCGACCGGGCCCACCGGCCGCGACAAGACCTCCATCCTGTTCGCCATGCGCAACGAGCCCGGCGTCCTGTACCGGATCCTGGAGCCGTTCGCGCGCCGGGGCATCAACCTGATCAAGATCGAGACGCGGCCGTCGAGGAGCCGGCCGTGGGAGTTCGTGACGTTCCTCGACTTCGAGGGGCACCGCGACACGCCGGCCGTGGCGGCGGCCCTGGGCGAGGTGGAGGGGCGGACCGTGTTTCTCAAGATCCTGGGCTCGTACCCCGCCGGATAAGGAGCGCGCATGCACACGCAGTGGGAGTCCCTGGCCAACGAGCACATCCTGGGCATCGCGCCCTACGAGCCGGGCAAGCCGGTCGAGGAGCTGGAGCGGGAACTGGGCATCAGCAACGCCATCAAGCTGGCCTCGAACGAGAACCCCCTGGGGCCCTCCACCCGGGTGCAGCAGGCCATCGCCGGGGCCCTGGCCACGCTGAATCGCTACCCGGACGGCAGCGGCTACTACCTGCGGCAGGCGCTGGCCAAGAAGCACGGCCTGGCGGCCGAGCAGATCATCCTGGGCAACGGCTCCAACGAGCTGATCGAGCTGCTGGTGCGGACCTTCGTGGCCCCCGGCGACGAGGCGGTGGTGCCGCATCCCTCCTTCGTCGTCTATCCGATGATCGTGCAGGCCGCCGGCGGCATCCGGGTCATGGTCATGCTCAAGGACCACCGGCTGGACCTGGAGGCCATGGCCCGCGCCATCACGCCTCGCACCAAGGTGGTCTTCATCGCCAACCCCAACAACCCGACCGCCACCATCGTGACTGCCGCCGAGGTGGACGCCTTCATGGCCCGGGTGCCCGAGCGGACCATCGTGGTCTTCGACGAGGCCTACATCGAGTTCGCCCTGGGCCCCGATTTCCCGGACACCCTGGCCCTGGTCAAGCAGGGGCGGAGGGTGGTCGTGCTGCGGACCTTCTCCAAGGCTTCCAGCCTGGCCGGCCTGCGGGTGGGGTATGCGGTGGCCGACGCCGACGCGGTGGCGCTCATGAACCGCATCCGGCAGCCCTTCAACGTCAACACGCTGGCCCAGGCGGCCGCCCTGGCCGCGCTGGAGGACGAGGCCCACGTCCTGGAGTGCGTGCGGATGATCGAGGCCGGCCGGCACTACCTCTACGACGAGTTCAGGAGCCTCGGCCTCCGGTACGTGCCGTCACGCGCCAACTTCATCCTGGTGGATGTCGGCCGCAGCGCGGCCGACATCTACCAGCGCCTGCTCAAGGAGGGCGTGATCGTGCGGCCCATGACCCCGTTCGGCATGGAGAGCGCCCTGCGCATCACGGTCGGCACGCCCGAGGAGAACCGGAGGCTGATCAAGGCGCTGCGCGCGGTGCTGGGAAAGACGCGCGCGTGATCCAGCGCCTGGCCGTCGTCGGCGTCGGGCTCCTGGGCGGCTCGCTGGCCCGCGCGGCCCGCCAGCACGGGCTGGCGCGCGAGATCGTGGGGATCGGACGCGACGCCGGGCGGCTGGCGCCGGCCGTGGCCGACGGCACGCTGGACGAGGCGACCACGGACCTGGCCG
>JBBIIW010000504.1:0-2522 GCA_037446305.1 Candidatus Rokuibacteriota bacterium | reverse complement strand
GCCGCCGGCAGGCCGGCGGCACGGCGCCGAGCACCGCGTCTGCGGGCAGCCCGGAGGTGACGACGAAGAGATCGGTGACGGCCACGCGGCGGCTCAGTCGCGGGCGATCATCGTGGCACTTCCGTTGCACATCGTGCGGGCGTGCAGCCCGACGGGGACGTGCCCGGCGAGCCCTCCGATCACGCGATCATCCAGCGCTTCTGCGTCTACCGCGGCATGGCGATCGCCCTGGTGATCGAGCCCCCCGACTGGTACTCGGGCCTGCTCCAGGCGGCGGCCGCCCGCGTCAGGATCGAGGGCCAGAACTGACCGGGGCGGCGGCCACGGCGCGCAGCGCGGCGTCGAAGATCCCCAGCGTCTCCTCGATATCGGCCTCCGTGTGCGCCAGCGAGACGTAGATCTTGTTGACCGCCTTGACCACGCCGCGACGCAGGCACTCCTCGTTGAACCGCCGGATGCGGGTCGGGTCGGCGGTCAGCACGGTCCGGTAGTCGACCACGGGGCGGTCCGTGAACAGGATGTCGAAGACCGGGGGCTCGCCGGAGACCTGGGCGGCGAGGCCGTGACGGCGCGCGGCGGCGGCCAGGCCGTCGCGCAGGCGGCTGCCCAACCTGTGCAGGCGCTCGTACGTCCCCGGCTTGCGCAGTTCGGCCAGCGTGGCGAGCCCGGCCGTGGCTGCAATCGGGTTGCCATTGAGCGTCCCGGCCTGCCAGACGAAGTCCGGCGTGCCTTCCAGCGCGGGATCGAAGTGCTTCATGATCTCCGCGCGGCCGCCGACGGCCGCGAGCGGGAAGCCGCCGGCCAGCACCTTGCCGAGGGCGACGAGGTCGGGGACCACGCCGTAGTACTCCTGGGCGCCGCCGTAGGCCAGCCGGAAGCCGGTGACGATCTCGTCGAAGATGAGCGGCACGCCGTAGCGCCGGGTCACCGCCCGCAGCCCCTCGAGGAACCCGGGCGCCGGCACGATGACGCGCTGGTAAGGCTCGACGATGACGGCGGCCAGATCCTGGTGGTGGCTGGCGATGATGGCCTCGGTGGTGGCCAGGTCGTTGTAGGGCGCCACCAGCACGGTGTCGCCGATGGCGTGAGGAACGCCGGCCGAGTCCGGAGTGGGCGCCGGGAAGGCCTTCGGCGAGCGCGTGCTCACGCTCATGGCGCCGTAGTCGTGGTTGCCGTGCCAGCCCCCCTCGAACTTGAGGATCTTGTCCCGCCGGCGGTAGGCGCGGGCCACCCGGAGCGCGAAGAACGTCGCCTCGCTGCCCGACGAGGTGAAGCGTACCTGCTCGCAGCAGGCGACGGCGCGCACGATCTCCTCGGCCAGCTCGATGATGGGCTCGTTGAGCAGCATGTAGGTGCTGCCCCGGCCCAGCTGCCGCTGCACGGCCTCCACCACCGCCGGATGGGCGTGGCCGAGCAGCATGGGGCCCGAGCCCAGCAGGTAATCGATGTACCGGCGCCCGGCCGTGTCCCAGAGGTAGGCGCCGCGGCCCTCGCGCACCACGAACTCCAGCCCGGGTCCGCTGCGGTGGCTGCCCAGAACGCCGCCGGGGAACACCCGGCCGGCCCGCTGCACGATGTCGCCGAGATCGCTCATGCCGTCCCCAGCCTCCCTCGTCGAGGTCCCGCCATCATACGCCAGACGTGAGCAGCACGCCCGAGCCGGTCAGGCCGCCGCGCGCCAGGAGGGCCAGGGCGCGGTTGGCGTCCTCCAGCGCGAAGCGCGTGACCGCGGGCCGGATGGGGATCCGGGCGGCCTCGGCCAGCAGGGCCACGCCGTCGGCGCGCGTGCTGGCCGTGACGCTCCGGATGGCGCGCTCCTGGTAGACGTCGGCGTACCGCAGGCCGGGGATGTCGGTCATGTGGATGCCGGCCAGCACCAGGGTGCCGCCGGGGGCCAGGTTGCGGAGCGCGCGGGGCACCAGCTCGCCGGCCGGCGCGAAGATGATCGTGCCGTCGGCCGGGTGCGGCATCGCCTCGTGGACGCCGCCCGCCCAGGCGGCCCCCAGCCGCCGGGCCAGCTCCTGGTGGTGCGGCTGGCGGGTGCAGACGTAGACCTCGGCGCCCCGGGCCACGGCCACCTGCAGAGTGATGTGGGCCGACGAGCCGAAGCCGTACAGGCCCAGGCGCCCGCCGGCCGGGACGGCGGCCAGGGTGAGCGCGCGGTAGCCGATGATGCCGGCGCAGAGCAGCGGCGCCGTCTCGGCGTCGTCCAGCGCCGCCGGCAGCGGGTAGGCGAAGGCCTCGGGCGCGACGGCGTACTCCGCGTAACCCCCGTCGGCGTGATAGCCGGTGAACTCGGCGAGCGGGCACAGGTTCTCGCGCCCGCTGCGACAGTAGGCGCAGGCGCCGCAGGCGCGGCGCAGCCAGGCCAGCCCCACGCGCGTGCCGGGGCTCATCCTGCCGGTCCCCGGCCCTCCGCCCAGCACGCGCCCGACCACCTGGTGCCCGGGCACGAGGGGAGCCCGCAGCAGCGGCAGGTCGCCCTCGACGATGTGCAGGTCCGTCCGGCACACCGCGCAGGC
>JBBIIW010000503.1:0-2554 GCA_037446305.1 Candidatus Rokuibacteriota bacterium | reverse complement strand
GCCGCGGGCGCTCCCCGGCTCCACGAGGACGCGCCCGGCAACGTCGAGCACGAGAACCGCGTGACCGCGGGCGACGTGGACGGCGCGTTCCGGCGGGCGGCCCGGGTGGTGCGGCAGCGGATGATCAACCAGCGCCTGTGCGGGGTGCCGATGGAAGGACGCGCCACCCTGGCCGTGCCCGATCCGGCCACCGGGGGCCTCACCCTGTACGTCACGACCCAGGCGCCGCACGGCTTCCGCAACGAGCTGGCCGGCGCGCTGGGCCTGCCCCAGAACCTGGTGCGCGTGGTGGCGCCGGAGGTCGGCGGGGGCTTCGGGGTGAAGTTCAACGTCTATCCGGAGGACGCGGCCCTGGCCGTGATCGCGCGCCGCCTGCGCCGGCCGGTGCGCTGGGTGGAGACGCGCACCGAGCACATGCTGGCCACCACGCAGGGCCGCGACCAGGTGGCGGACCTGGAGGCGGCCGTCGAGGCCGACGGCACCGTCACCGCGCTGCGGATGCACGTGGTGGCCAACCTGGGGGCCTATCCGATCTTCACGTTCATCCCCGACCTCACGCTGTTCATGGCCGTGGGGGTCTACCGCATCCCGAACGTGGACCTGCGCGCCACCTGCGTGTTCACCAACACCACGCCGGTGGCGGCCTACCGCGGCGCCGGGCGGCCCGAGGCCGCCTACTACATCGAGCGGCTGATGGACCTGGTGGCGGCCGAGCTGGGGCGCCCGCCGGAGGAGATCCGGCGCCGGAACTTCATCCCGCCCGACGCCTTTCCCTACCAGGCCCCGACCGGCCAGCGCTACGACAGCGGCGAGTACGACCGCGCGCTGAGCCGGGCGCTGGAACTGGCGCGCGTCGGCGACCTCCGCAAGGAGCAGGGCCAGCGGCTGGAGCAGCAGGACCGGCACCTGCTCGGCGTCGGCCTGTCCTGCTATGTCGAGATGTGCGGCTTCGGGCCCTTCGAGAGCGCCGTGGTCCGGGTGGAGCCGGGCGGCGCGGTGACGGCCTACACGGGCACGTCGGCCCACGGGCAGGGCCACGAGACGGCGTTCGCCCAGATCATCGCCGACCACCTGGGGGTGCCCTTCGAGCAGGTCGTGGTCAGGCACGGCGACACGCTGAACACGCCCATGGGCCAGGGCACCGGCGGCAGCCGCAGCCTGGCCGTCGGCGGCAGCGCCATCCTGGGGGCGACGCTCAAGGTGCAGGAGCGGGCACGCCGCCTCGCGGCGGCGATGCTGGAAGCGGCGCCCGAGGACATCGTGCTGGCCGACGGACGCTACCAGGTCAGGGGCGCGCCCGGCAGCGCCGTCACGCTGGCCCAGATCGCGGCCCGGGCCTACGCGGCCGGACTGCCGCCGGGCATGGAGGCGGGCCTGGAGGCCACCGAGTTCTGGAGCCCGCCGCAGCTGGTCTATCCCTTCGGCGCGCACGTGGCGGTGGTGGAGGTGGACCGCGAGACCGGCGCTGTGCGGGTGCGCGACTACGTCTCGGTGGACGACTGCGGCGTGCGCGTCAGCCCCACGCTCGTGGCCGGGCAGGTCCACGGCGGCCTGGCCCAGGGCATCGCGCAGGCGCTCTGGGAGCACCTGGTCCACGCCCCCGACGGCCAGCTGCTGACCGGATCCCTCATGGACTACGCGGTGCCGCGCGCCGCCGACCTGCCGGCGTTCCGGACGGCCGAGACCGTCACCCGCACCCCGTTCAACCCGCTGGGCGCCAAGGGGATCGGCGAGGCGGCCACCATCGGCTCGACCCCGGCGGTGGTGAACGCGGTGGTGGACGCCCTGCGCCCCCTGGGCGTCCGGCATCTGGACATGCCGCTCACGCCCGAGCGCGTGTGGCGGGCCCTGCGCGGGGCCGCGGCGAGCTAGGCTCGCCGCACCCCGATGGTCGAGCTGCTCTTCGACGTCGTGTCCCGGGTCGGCAACTGGACCTACCTGGTCCTGTTCCTGGCCGCGATGCTGGAGGCGTCGGCGTTCGTCGGACTGTTCGTGCCCGGCGACACCATCGCCATCCTGGCCGGGTTCCTGGTCTCCATCGGCGTGCTGGAGCTGCCGGAGACGATCATCGCCGCCTTCGCGGGGGGCGTGGTCGGCGACAGCATCGGCTACGAGCTGGGCCGCCACCTGGGACGCCCCTGGCTGCTGAGCCACGGCCCCAAGTTCGGCTTCCACCGCCGGGCCTTCGACCGCGTCGAGGCCCTGTTCGCCCGCTACGGCGGCACGACGATCCTGATCGCCCGCTTCACCGCCTTCGTCCGGGCGCTGGCGCCCTTCGTGGCCGGCTCCTCGCGCATGCCCTACCGCTGGTTCCTGCTCTTCAACGTGATCGGCGCCGCGCTGTGGGCGGTGGCCTTCGTCAGCCTGGGCTACGTGCTGGGCGAGTCGTGGCGGATCGCCGAGCGGTGGGTGGGGCGCGTGGGGGTGGTCCTGGCCGTCGTGGTCGTGGCCGTCGCCGTCCTCGTGCTGCGGCGGGTGGCCGTCCGCCGGCCCGTGGAGCGCGGCGCCGACGGGGCCCGGCGCCGGCGGCTCGATGACTGACGTGCGCATCGTC
>JBBIIW010000502.1:0-2565 GCA_037446305.1 Candidatus Rokuibacteriota bacterium | reverse complement strand
CTCCTTGGTGGCCATCTCCACGAAGCCGAAGCCCCGCGGCCGCCCGGTGAACTGATCGGTGATGATGCGCACCGTCTCCACGGTCCCGGCCTGAGCAAACAGTTCGCGCAGGTCCTCCTCCGTGGCTTGAAAGGAAAGATTACCGACGAAGAGCTTTGCGGGCATCGCGCGAACCTCCTGACCCTGTGCAAGCGGCTAGACGGGCACCCCGGCTCCCCGACACCGTGCGACAACTCTAGTGACAGGAGGTAACGCCTGTCAAGGTGGGTTCCATCAGATGGTCCGGTCGTCCTCGGGCAGACGCGGCGGTGGAGCGGCCGCGGGCTGCGCGCGCTCGCGGGCCAGCGCCGCCTCCAGGTCCGAGACCCGCGCCTCCAGCGAGCGGATGCGGGAGCGCAGCCGCCAGCGGTCGAGCCAGAGGGGCAGCCCGACGATGATCGCGCCGGCGATGGCCGGGACCAGGATGACGGTCGCCAGCGACACGCCGTCCATCGTCCAGAACAGGAACCGAACCGACGTCGCCTGGTTGTTCTGGAGCGCGAAGACCGTGACGGCCGAGGCCAGGACCGCGACCAGCAGGTACTTGATGGCCATGGCCGGCGCCCCTGCCCTGCCCGCTACGCCAGGCGGCGGCGGCCGAAGGCCGGCTCGCTCCAGGGCAGCGGCGGCAGCTGCCAGGTGCCGACTCCGGGCGGCTTGATGTCCCGGTCCACGTGCACGTCGAGCACGAACGGCCGCCCGGCCCGCAGGGCCTGCTCGAGGGCCGGGGCCAGGTCGGCGGCCCGTTCCACCCGGAGCCCGTCGACCCCGCAGGCCCGGGCCAGGGCCACGAAGTCGGGGTTGTAGAGCGTTCCGTCGGACTCCCGCACGAAGGAGGTCGCGATCTCGCGCTTGGCCAGCAGCCCCACCTGGATGTCGCGGATGGCGCCGTAGGCGAAGTTGTTCCAGATGAGCCAGATGGCCGGGATGTCGTACTCCACCGCCGTGCACAGCACGTCGGGCCGCATCATGAACCCGCCGTCCCCGCACACCGCCACGCAGGGGCGCTCGGGCGCGGCCAGCTTGGCGCCCAGCACCCCGCAGACGCCGAAGCCCATGGCCGAGAAGCCCCAGGTGTTGAGCAGGGTCTGCGGGCGCCGCGCCGTCCAGAACTGCACGACCCAGTTGTGATGGACCCCCGAGTCCGGGATCACGATGCCGTCGTCGGGCATGACCCGCCGCAGCTCCTCGACGACCCGCAGCGGGTGGATGGGCTCGGCCTCGCTGCCCCGCTGGGGGGCCAGGAAGGCGTCCCACTCCCGCCGCCACTTCGCGATCTCCTCGAGCCAGGCCGACCGCGCCCCGGCGTCCGGGCGGCTGGCGGCCCGCTCGGTCTCGGCCAGGAGCTGGCGCAGGAAGGTGCGGGCGTCGGCGACCACGCCGAGGTGCACGGGGTAGTTGCGCCCGATCTCCTGCACGTCGATGTCCACGTGCACGAGCCGGGTCGGCGGGATGTTGAACGAGTAGCCCGGAATCCAGGACGACGAGGAGCGGTCGTCGAAGCGCACGCCGATGGCCAGCAGCACGTCGCAGGTCCGGGCCGCCTCGTTGGCCGGGAAGGCGCCGTTGCGGCCCACGAAGCCGACCGCCAGGGGGTCGGTCATGTCCAGCGTGCCGAAGGCGTTGGGCGAGAAGATGACAGGCACCTGCAGGCGCCGGGCCAGCGCGGTCAGCTCGGCGCCGCCCTCGGCCAGGGCCACGCCGTGGCCGGCGAAGAGGAGCGGGCGGCGGGCGGTCAGGAGCAGCTCGGCCACCCGGCGCACGTCCTCGGGGTCGCCCCCGCTGCGCGAGGAGATCCCCTGCCGCCAGGCGCCCGGCTCCGGCAGGTCGACCACCCCCTCCTCCTTGAACACGTCGAAGGGCACGTCCACGTTCACGGGGCCCGGGCGGCCCCCGAGCATGGTGGCGAACGCCTGCCGCAGGGCCGTGGGCAGCATCTCCACCCGCGTGGGCTGCCACGACCGCTTGACGTAGGGCCGGATGACCGCCGGGAACTCGGCCTGGAAGTGCCGGTAGGTCTCCTGGAACGGCGCCCGGTTGAACTGCGAGGTCGGCACGTTGGCGGTGATGGCCAGGAAGGCCGAGGAGTCCATGTAGGCGCAGGCCAGCGCGATCGGGATGTTGCACGAGCCCGGGCCGCAGGAGGTCAGCGTGGCCACCGGCCGGTGGGCCACCCGGAAGAAGGCGTCGGCCATGTGGCCGGCCGTCTGCTCGTGCCGGGTGGAGATGACCTTGATGGCGTCGGCGCGGTCGTAGAGGGCGTCCAGCAGGCCGACATTGCCGTGACCGCACACGCCCATCACGTAGGGCACCCGCTCGCGGGCCAGGTACTCGACGATGATCTCGCCGCCGTTCACGGTGCGCCCGGAATAGCCCGTCCGGGAGGCGAAGTCAAGCCGGGCGGGGAAAGCGCGGGGGCGGCGCGGCCGGATCGGCCAGTGCGGCCCGGGCGGCAGCGGCGAAGCCGGCCAGGTCCAGCCCGGGCAGCCGGCCGCGCGCCAGCCGGCCGGCCCCCTCGTCCACCAG
>JBBIIW010000501.1:0-2572 GCA_037446305.1 Candidatus Rokuibacteriota bacterium | reverse complement strand
CCGGGCCCCCGCCGGCGCGGGGGCGAGGAGCGGCGCCAGCTCGACTGGACCCCCTGCGTGGTCATCGCGGCCTCCACGGGTGGTCCCGCGGCGCTGCTCAGCGTGGTTCCGGCCCTGCCGCCCGACCTCCCGGCGTCCGTGCTCGTGATCCAGCACATGCCGGCGCCGTACACCGCGGCCCTGGCCGCCGAGCTGGCCGCCCGGTCGGTGCTGGCGGTCGCCGAGGCCACCGACGGCGAGTGGCTGCAGCGCGGGCGGGTCTACGTCTGCCCCGGCTCGCACGACCTCACGCTGGCGCCCGGCGGCCGCATCGTGCTGCACCCGCCGGCCTCGGCGGACGCGATGTGCCCGTCCGCCGACCTGGCCCTGATGTCCGTCGCGCGCCGCGCCGCCGAGCGCAGCGTGGCGGTCATCCTCACCGGCATCGGCCGCGACGGCACGGCCGGCGCCCGGGCCATCCGGCGGGCCGGCGGTGTCGTCATCGCCCAGGACGAGGCCACCTCCGTCGTCTACGGCATGCCGCGGGCCGCCGTGGAGGCCGGAACGGTGAACGCGGTGGTGCCCATCGAGGACGTCGTGGAGACCCTTCGCGTGTACGTGGCTGACATGGCGGCCGCCCCCGCCCGCGAGCGGCGGGCGGTCTAGGCCGGGGAAGCGCCATGCCGCGCCTGCTGCTGATCGAGCCCGACCGCGAGCGCCGGCGGCTGCTCGAGCGGGCGCTGGTCGACGCGGAGCTGACGGATCTGAGCGCGGTGCCCAGCGGCTCGTTCGCGCTGACGATGCTGGAACGGGACCGGCCGGACGTGATCGTGAGCCGGGCTCGCGTGCCGGACATCGACGGCTTCGAGCTGTGCTCGATCGTCCGCAGCGATCCCGCGCTGGCGGGCGTGCGGTTCCTGCTGCTGGCCGGCGCCGAGGACCGGGAGGTGGCGGCGGAGTTCGACCTGGCCGACCGCGTCCTGGTCGGTGACGTGGCGGTGGAGGCGGTGGTGGCGGAGGTGCAGGCGCTCCTGGCCGGCGTGGCCCCCCCGGCCCCCGCCCTGCCCGAGACCGCCGGGGCCGAGACCGGGCGCGGCCTGCGAGGCTCGCTGGAGGTCATGGACCTGGCCGAGGTGGCTCAGGCGATCGCGCTGGGCGCGAAGACCGGAGACCTGGTGGTCACGCTGCCCGACGGCGAGGGGCGCCTGATCTTCGACCGGGGGCGGATCGTGCACGCCGAGTTCCTGGACCTGGCCGGCGAGCCGGCCTTCACCGCGCTCCTGGTCGCCGCCCACCGGAGAGGCGGCGGGAGCTTCTGCTTCAACCCGCTCGACCGGCTGGCGCCCGACGTGGAGCGCACGATCACGCGGAGCGTGGACTCCCTGCTGCTGAACACCGCGGCGGACATCGACGAGGGCCGGGCCGGCACCGCGGCCCGGGTCTCGGCCACCTAGGAGCCGGCCGGCCATGCCCAAGGTCCTGGTGGTGGACGACAGCGTCAGCGTGAGGAAGGTCGTGGAGAAAGCGCTGGCCAGCCGCAACTTCGACGTCCTGTCGGCCGCGACCGGCACCGAGGCCATCGAGCAGATCGAGCGCGAGCGGCCGGACGTCGTCGTGTGCGACGTGATCCTGCCGGACAAGGACGGCTACCAGGTCTGCGAGTACGTCCGGGCGCACCCGGGCGTCGGCAGGACGCCCGTCCTGCTGATCTCGGGCGTCGTCAACAGCACGGTGCTGGCCCGGGCGGCCGAGGCGCAGTCCAACGACGTCATGTTCAAGCCGTTCGCCGCCGACGAGCTGGTGCGGAAGATCGACGGCCTCCTGGGCGGGCGGAGCAACGGCGGCGCGACGGCGCGGGTGGCGCCGGCCACCGGGGCGAGCCCGGAACCGGCGACGGCCGCACCGGCGGCCCCGCCGTCCCCGGCGCTCCCGGCCGAGGCCGGCCTGGAAGCCGAGGCGGCGCCGCCCGATCTCCGGGCGTGCCTCGAGGCGCTGGCGGCCACCCCGGGCGTGCGGGTGGCGGCCCTGGCGGACCGCGAGGGCTTCCTGATCGAGGGCGCCGGCGAGCAGGCGCCGCACGCCGACTCGGCGGCGGCGCTGGGGGCCAGCCTGCGGGAATCGGCGGACGACATCGGGCGGCACCTGGGCCAGGGCGCCCTGCTCGGCCTCATCGTCGAGTTCGAGTCGGCCCTGCTGCTGGTGCACGCGGTCGGGGACTCGGCCCTGCTGGCCCTCATCGTCGAGGACGTGGCCGCGCTCGGCAAGATCCGCTACCTGGTGAAGCGGACGGTGCCCGAGCTGGAGCGCCTGCTGTGAGGCGCCGCCGGCCCTCGGTGGTGCGGAGGCTGATCGTGGGCCTGGCCCTCTACGGCGTCCTCGCCTATGCCCTGCTCGGCTCCACGGTCGCGGCCGCGCTCGACCGGCTGGTCGTCCTGGCGCTCGGCCTGACCCTGCAGGAGGCGTTCACGGGACCGCTGCGCGAGATCCTGGGGCCCCACCTGGTCTGGCTGGTGCTGTCGCCCGAGCAGGCGGCCGGCGGCGCCGCCGGGCTCTACGCGCTGCTCGGCGCCCGGGCCGCGCTGCGGGCTCGCTC
>JBBIIW010000500.1:0-2577 GCA_037446305.1 Candidatus Rokuibacteriota bacterium | reverse complement strand
CTCCGTGGCCCGCTGCGGAGCGGCTGCGCACGCCTGCGGCGCCAGCCGCAGTTGGCTCGCGCCTTCCTCGCTCATGCCGGCTTGGCGCTCTAACATGGCTGTTACTCTAATTCGCAAGAGTCATTAGTTCGCCATGACCGAGGTCCCCGTCATCGACCTCAGCCCGGCCCGCGGAGGTGGCCCGGCCGCGCGCCGGCGCGTGGCCGCCCTCATCGATGCCGCGTGTCGTGAGATCGGGTTCTTCGCCATCACCGGCCATGGCGTGCCCGACAGTCTGGTGGACGAGCTGCGGCGCTGCGCGCACGACTTCTTCGCCCGGCCGCTCGCCGAGAAGCTGCGAGCCCGCCACCCCGTGCCGGGCACCAACCGGGGTTACCACCAGGTCGGGGGGGAGGTGCTGGCAGCCGCCAACGACGAGGCGGCCCCGCCCGATCTGAAGGAGTTCTTCCACGTCGGTCCCGTGGACGTCACCGACGACCCGTATTACACGAGCCCCCAGGGGCGCCGGCACTTCACGCCCAACATCTGGCCCGCCGCGCCCGCCGGCTTCGAGGCGGCGGCCATCGCCCATTACCGGGCGATGAGCCGACTCATCATCGACCTGATGCGGCTGGCCGCCCTGGCCCTGGACGTCGAGGAGACGTTCTTCGACGACAAGGTGGACCGCTCGATCGGCACCATGCGGCTCAACCACTACCCGCCACAGCTCGTGCCGCCCCGACCGGGGCAGCTGAGAGCCAGCGCCCACACCGACTACGGCGGCTTCACGATCCTCAGCGGCGAGGACGAGCCGGGCGGGCTGCAGGTGCGGGCGCGCGACGGCCGGTGGATCGACGTCACCACGCGGCCCGCGACCTTCGTCGTCAACATCGGCGACCTGCTCATGCGCTGGACCAACGACCGCTGGCTGTCGAACCTGCACCGGGTGGTCAATCCGCCGCCGGCCGCCGCCGCCCGGGCGCGGCTGTCCATCGCCTTCTTCAACCACCCGAACTACGACGCGCTGATCGAGTGCCTGCCCACCCAGGGGCCGCCGCGGCACCCGCCGGTCCTGTCGGGCGAGTACCGGGACCTGAAGTACGCCAAGACCGGGTTGGCGGGCGCCACCACCACGACCTGAGGGACCGCCCATGCTCTACCGCGGAATGGACCGCGCGGCGCTCGACGCCGCCTACAACAACACGGCCGCCGTCGGCGAGGCCCGGCGCGAGCAGTACGTGGCCGGGTGGGCAGCCCGCAGCGACGCGCTGCGCCGGGCCCGGCCCGGCCGGCTGGACCTGCGCTACGGTCCCGGAGCGCGGCATCGCCTGGACGTCTTCCCGTGCGGCACGTCGGGCGCGCCCACGCTGGCCTACATCCACGGCGGCTACTGGCAGATGAACGACAAGGAGCCCTACGCCTTCCTGGGCGAGGGGGTGCTGCCGGCGGGCTTCAACCTGGCCCTCATCGAGTACACGCTGGCGCCGGCCGCGCGCCTGGACGCGATCGTGGCCGAGGTCCGCGCGGCCATCGCCTGGCTGATCGACCACGCCAAGGAGCTGGACGGCGATCCCGGCCGCGTCTTCGTCGGCGGCCACTCGGCCGGCGGACACCTCACCGCGATGGCGATGAGCGACCCGCGCGTGGCCGGCGGCATCGCGATCAGCGGCATCTTCGACCTGGAGCCGATCCGCCTGAACTACCTGAACGAGAAGCTGGGCCTGGACGCGGCCGAGGCCGACCGCAACAGCCCGGTGCGCCACCTGCCCGCGCGCTCGGCGCCGCTCGTGGTCACCGTGGGCCTGGGCGAGCTGCCGGAGCTGATCCGCCAGTCCGAGGAGTTCGCCGCCGCCTGGCAGCGGGCGGGGCTGCCCGGCCGCTACCTGCCCCTGCCCGGGCACGACCACTTCTCGATCCTCGAGGAACTGGCGCGCCCGGCGGGCGCGATCCTGGCCGCCCTGAAGGCCCTGGCGGGCGCGCGATGAGCGGCCAGCGCCAGCGGGCACGCTCGGCGACCTGGAGCAGACGATGACGACGCCCGGGCTGAACCGCGTCCGGCGGGACTGAGCGCGATGGACGCCAAGCCGGCGGTCCCCGACTTCCTCTACGGCACGGCCTGGAAGGAGGAGCGCACCGCCTACCTCACCGAGCTGGCGCTGCGGGCGGGCTTCCGCGGCCTCGACACGGCCAACCAGCGGCGCCACTACGTGGAGGCCGCGGTGGGCGAGGGGCTGGCCGCGGCCTGCCGGGCCGGCGTCGTCACCCGCGGCGACGTCTTCCTCCAGACCAAGTTCACCTACCGGGCCGGGCAGGACCACCGCCTGCCCTACGACCCGGACGCCGACATCGCCACCCAGGTCGCCCAGTCCATGGCCAGCTCGCTCGAGCACTTGCGCACCGACCACGTGGACAGCTACGTGCTGCACGGGCCGGCCTCGGGCTACGGCTGGACGGAGGAGGACGCCGAGGCGTGGGCGGCCATGACGCGCGAGCGCGACGCCGGGCGCGCGCGCCTGCTGGGCGTGAGCAACGTCAGCCTCCGGCACCTGATGCAGATGGCGGCCACCGGCGCCGAGCTGCCCGCCTTCGTGCAGAACC
>JBBIIW010000499.1:0-2591 GCA_037446305.1 Candidatus Rokuibacteriota bacterium | reverse complement strand
CGGTCAGCGAGCGGCCGCCGCGGCGGCCGGCGCCGGAGCCAGCCGGGGCGGGCGGAAGGTGAGGGCCAGCAGGGCGGCCATCAGCCCGATGCCGGCGGAGGACATGAAGAGCCAGGCGTAGGTGCCCAGGTGGTCGTAGATCCAGCCGCCCGCGAACGAGCCCAGGCCCATGCCCAGCGTGGAGACGAGGAACACGCCGCCGTAGGCCGTGCCCATCACCCGGTCGCCGAAGTACTCCCGGGTCAGCAGGGCGTAGAGCGGCATGACGCCGCCGTAGGCGACGCCGAAGACCAGGGCCAGGGCGTAGAACTCACGGGCGCTGCCGGCCGGCAGGTAGGCCGTGATGATCGCCCCCTGCAGGACCAGGCCGCCGATCAGCGTGGGCTTGGCGCCGATCCGGTCGGCCAGCAGGCCGGTGCCCAGGCGCCCGAACACGGAGGCCAGGCCGGACACGCTCAGCACGGTGGCGGCCGTCATGCGGGCCACGCCCTGGTCGATGGCGTGGGTGACCATGTGGAAGATCGGGCCGGAGTGGGCGGCGCAGCAGGCGAAGTGCGTCAGCGCGATGACCCAGAACTGGGGCGTGCGCAGGACCTCGCCGGCCGAGTACTCCCGCTGCGCGCGGGCCTCGCCGCCGCGGGCCACCACGCCCACGTCCCCGGGCTGCTCGCGGATCAGCAGCGCGGCCGGGATGACGACGAGCCAGGCCAGGTCGCCGATGACGAGCATGGCGGTCCGCCAGTCGAACAGCGTGGTGAGCCAGCGCGCCAGGGGGGAGATGATCAGGACCCCGAAGCCGATGCCGGCCGAGACGGTGGCCACGGCCAGGCCGCGGCTGGCCGTGAACCAGCGGGTAGCGGTGGCGGTCAGCGGCGCGTAGAAGGCGCCCACGGCCAGCCCCACCATGCCCCCGAAGGTGACGTGCAGCTGCCACAGCGCCGTCACCTGGCTGGACAGCACGAGCCCGAGCCCCAGCAGGCCGCCCCCGGCCAGCACGACCACGCGGGTGCCGAACCGGTCGGAGAGCGCGCCCCACAGGAACGAGCCCAGCCCCATGAAGATCCAGTTGAGGAGCGCGATGGTCGAGATGCCGGTCCGGCTCCAGCCCATGGACTCCTCGATCGGCTTGAGGAAGACGCCGAGCGAGAAGAGCGCGCCCATGCCCAGGCAGGTGATGAGCGCGGCGGCGCCGACGACCACCCAGCCGTAGAAGAATCCGGCGCGGCGCATGCGGGCCCTACGATAGCATGAGCGCGATGTCGCCGCTGGTGTGGCCGGCCCTGGCCTTCGTGGTGTCCGCCATCGCCGCGCTGGCGCTGCGCGCCGCCGTCCTGGCCGCCCTGCGCCGCTGGGCCGCCCGGCCCGACGGGCTCGGGCCGCTCGTGGAGGCGCTGCGCCTGCCCTCCTTCCTGTGGGCGCTGGTGCTGGCCCTGGTCGTCGCCGTCGGCCTGGCCGACGAGCTGACGCACATGCCGCGCAGCCTGAGCGTGCAGCTGAACCTGCTCCTGCGCGTCGCCATCATCGTCTCCGTCACGCTCACGCTGGCCGGCACGCTGGGCGGCCTGGTGGCCCGGGTCGGCGAGCGCCGCGCCTTCGGCGTGGGGGTCACCGGGCTGGCCCGCACGGCGGCCCGGGGGCTGGTCCTCATCGTGGGCGCGCTGGTGCTGCTGTCGGCGCTGGGCGTCGAGATCACGCCGATCCTCACCGCCCTCGGCGTGGGCGGCCTGGCCGTGGCCCTGGCCCTGCAGGACACGCTCTCCAACCTGTTCGCCGGCATGCACCTGCTGGCCGACCGGCCGATCCGGGTGGGGGACTACGTGAAGATCGCCGACACCATCGAGGGCTTCGTGGTGGACGTGGGCTGGCGGTCCACCCGGGTGCGGATGCTGCAGAACAACGTCGTGATCGTCCCCAACAAGCGGGTGGCCGAGTCGATCATCATCAACTACGACCTGCCGGAGTCGCGGATGTCGCTGCTGATCCCGGTCGGCGTGGCCTACGGCAGCGACCCGGACCACGTCGAGCGGATCCTGGTCGAGGAGACCGCCCGCGCCGCCGGCGAGGTGCCCGGCCTGCTGGCCGACCCGGCGCCCTTCGTCCGCTTCATCCCCGGCTTCGGGGCGTACTCGCTCGACTTCACGCTCATCTGTCAGGTCAGCACGTTCGTGGACCAGTACCTGGTCCAGCACGAGCTGCGCAAGCGCATCCTGCGGCGGCTGCGCGCCGAGGGGATCGAGATCCCGTTCCCGGTGCGCACGGTGGAGCTACGCCAGGCGCCGGCGCTCCCGCACCAGGGCCAGCAGCGCTAGCGCCAGCGCCATCAGCAGCGCCAGGCCCACCCAGGGCCCGGCGTAGCCCCCCAGCCGCTCCACCGACCAGCCGAACACCGGGGGCCCCAGCGTCACGCCGAGCGAGGAGACGGCCAGCCCCAGCCCCACCGCGGTGCCCGCCGAGCGCGGCCCGGCCAGCTCGGCCATGAGGGTGTGCTGCACGCCGTTCCAGCCGATGCCGCAGAAGCCGAAGACCAGCGCGGTGAGGCCCAGCAGCGGCGCCGGCGTGCCCGGGCCCATGGCCGCGATGGCCAGCGAGCA
>JBBIIW010000498.1:0-2606 GCA_037446305.1 Candidatus Rokuibacteriota bacterium | reverse complement strand
GCAGGGTGCCGGGCCAGGCGCCGGCGATGGGGTCGCCGGGCTCGATCCAGCCGTAGGCGGCTTCCGGCCGGTCGGGCACGATGCCGATGAGGACGACCAGGTCGGGCCGGACGGACGCGGCCGCCGCCGCCGCGCGGATGTGCGCCAGGAAAGCGCCGTCGTCGGCGACGTGGTGGTCGCTGGGCATGAGCACGACGGGCCCGGGCAGCGCCTGGGCCTCGGCGCGCAGGAGGGCATAGACGACCGCGGGCCCCGCCCCCCGGTTGTCGGGCTGGACGACCACCTGCTCGGGCGGGAGATCGGCGAGCGCGGGGCCGTAGTACCGGGCGTGGCTGTGGGTTACCGACACGAGCGTGTGTGCGGCCGGCGCCAGACGGGCCGCCCGCCGCCGGGTCTGCTCCAGGAGGGTCTCGGCGCCCAGGACCCGGCAGAACTGCTTGGGCCGATCATCGCCGGCCAGCCGGCGGGTCAGGGGCCTGAGCCGGCGGCCCTCGCCTCCGGCCAGGATGATCACGGTCGGCCCGTTCGTCACCACCCTTTGGACCCGAGGGCCGGGCGTCACGGTTCGCCGGCTTACCGGCCGCTCTGCTGCAGGAGCTTGGCCACCAGGGCCGTCCAGCCCGTCTGGTGACTGGCCCCGATGCCGGCGCCGTTGTCGCCGTGGAAGTACTCGTAGAACAGCGGATAGTCGCGCCAGTGCGGATCCCGCTGGAACTTCTCCACCCCCCCGAAGACGGGCCGCCGACCGGTCTGGTCGCGGAGGAAGATCCCGGCCAGCCGCCGCGACAGCTCCCCGGCCACGCGCCAGAGGTCGAGCCGGGGGCCGGACCCGGTCGGGAAGGGGACGGTCAGGGAGTCGCCGAAGAAGTGATGGAACTTCTGGAGCGACTCGATGAGCAGGTAGTTGACCGGGAACCAGATGGGGCCGCGCCAGTTCGAGTTGCCCCCGAACAGGCCGCTCGAGGACTCGGCCGGCTCGTAGTCGACCCGGTGCTCCATGCCGCAGAGATGCAGCCGGTAGGGGCGCTCGCGGTGGATCCGGGAGACGGCCCGGATGCCGTAGGGGGAGAGGAACTCCGCCTCGTCCAGCAGGTAGCCCAGCAGGCGGGGCAGCTGGTCGCGGGTGACGAGCGAGAGCAGGCGCCGGATGCCGCCGCCCGGCGCGGGCGCCTCGCTCACGTGGTCGCGGAACTCCGGATGGTGGTCGATGAACCACTGCATCCGCCGCCGGAAGCCGGGGAGCCGGTCCACCACCTCCGGCTCCAGCGTCTCCACGGCGAAGAGGGGGATGAGGCCCACCATCGAGCGCACGCGCAGCCGGTGGCGCTCGCCCCCGTCGGTGTGCAGGACGTCGTAGAAGAACCCGTCCTGCTCGTCCCACAGGTTGATACCGTCGCCGCCCAGATGGTGCGCCGCGTGGGCGATGTAGACGAAGTGCTCGAAGAACTTGGAGGCCACGTCCTCGTAGGCCGGGTTGTCCCGGGCCAGCTCGAGCGCGATGGCCAGCATGTTGAGCGAGTACATCGCCATCCAGCTGGTGCCGTCCGACTGCTCGATGTGGCCGCCGCCCGGCAGCGGCGCCGAGCGGTCGAACACGCCGATGTTGTCGAGGCCCAGGAAGCCGCCCTGGAAGACGTTCTTGCCCTCGGCGTCCTTGCGGTTCACCCACCAGGTGAAGTTCAGGAGCAGCTTGTGGAAGACCCGCTCCAGGAACGCGCGATCGGCGCGGCCGTGGCGGCGCCGCTCGATGCGATAGACGCGCAGGACCGCCCAGGCGTGCACCGGGGGGTTGACGTCCCCCAGCGCCCACTCGTAGGCCGGGATCTGCCCGTTGGGGTGCATGTACCACTCGCGCAGGAAGAGGACGAGCTGGGCCTTGGCGTACTCGGGATCGACGAGGGCCAGGGGGATGCAGTGGAAGGCGAGATCCCAGGCGGCGTACCAGGGATACTCCCACTTGTCGGGCATCGAGATGACGTCCTCGTTGTAGAGGTGCAGCCACTCGCGGTTGCGCCCGTTCCAGCGCTCGCCGGGCGGGGGCGGCCCCGCCGGGTCGCCGCTCAGCCAGCGCCGGACGTAGTAGTGGTAGAACTGCTTGCTCCACAGCAGCCCGGCGAAGGCCTGGCGCATCACCCGCCGGCCGTCCTCGGAGAGCGTGGGCGGGATCACCGTGCCGTAGAACTCGTCGGCTTCCCGCCGGCGGCGCTCGAGGACAGCCTCGAAGTCCCGCCCGAACGGCGCACCCGGCAGCCGGGTGTCGGTGAGCCGCAGCCGTACCGTGGCGCTGGCGCCCGGGGCCAGCTCCAGCCGGTACTGGAGTGCGACCTTCGTCCCGACGCGGGCCGGGTTCACGGCATCCTTGCGGCCCTGGACCAGGTAGTCGTTGATGCCGTCCTTGGCGTAGGGCCCGGCGCCGGGCACCCCGTAGAGCCGGGCGAGGTTCGTCTCGTTCTCCGTGAAGAGCAGCTCCGGCTGCCCCTCGCTGTAGAGCCAGCGCGGCCCCAGCGTGTCGTGCTCGGCCTCGATGACGGCCCAGCCGGCGGCCAGGCCGCCCACCCGGAGGGATGGTCGCGCGGCGCCGGGCTCCCAGGACCAGGTGTTGCGGA
>JBBIIW010000497.1:0-2612 GCA_037446305.1 Candidatus Rokuibacteriota bacterium | reverse complement strand
GCGGGGCCGGCCCGCCGGTGACCGGTCGCGGGTGCGCTACCCGGCCTCCGCGCGGAACCGCTCGATCTGGTCGGGCAGGCCGAAGACGCGCACGGTGTCTCCGGGCCGCAGGATCGTCTCCGGCGGGGGGTGGAGCACGACGTCGCCCGAGGCGCGGGTGAGGGCGACGATCGTGACCCCGAACCGCTCGCGGACGCGCGCCTCGCGCAGCGACTGGTCCGCCAGCCGCGAGTCGCCGAGCCGGACGTCCGCGATGTGGGGCAGGGCCTCGCCCGGCCCGGCGCCCGGCGGCGCGTCCTCCATGGCCACCCGGAAGCGCTCCAGGTAGGCCAGCACCTGATCGCGCGGGAGGTCCAGCCGCCGCAGGGCGTGGCGGATCAGCGTGGACGCCGCCTCCAGCTCGGGCTGGATCACCTCGGTGGCGCCGGCGGCGATCAGCCGGTCGCGGTCGGTGGAGTGGTGCGCCCGGGCCAGGATGGGCACCTGCGGATTGCGGTGGCGGATGTGGCGCACGGCCAGGTAGGCGCGCTCGACCTCGGGGACGGCGAGGACCGCCAGGGCGGCCTGCTCGACGCCGGCCAGGCGCAGGATATGGTCGCTGGAGGCGTCGCCGAACAGGCAGCGCACGCCCCGCGGGCGCACGCTGCGCACGATGTCCGGATCCACCTCGATGGCCACGTAGGGCACCTTGAAGGCCTCCAGCGCCTCGCCGATCCCGGCGCCGACCCGGCCGAAGCCGCCGATGATGACGTGGCCCGAGAGTTCCCTGGTGTCCGCGTCGCCCGCGGGGGCGTCCGCGGCCCGGCCGGCCCGGGCCTTCACGACCCATCCCGGCACGGTCCGCACCAGGAAGGCGTTGGCCAGGATCGTCAGGAGCGAGGCGGCCAGGATCGCGTTGTACACGTCGTCGCCGACGTGCCCGGCCCCGCGGGCCACGTGCACCAGGATGAATGAGAACTCACCGATCTGGGTCAGGCCCACGCCGACCAGGGCGGCCGTCCACAGGGGGTGGCCGAAGAGCCGGACCACGGCCGTCCAGATGAGGAACTTGCCCGCGATCACGAGGGCGACGATGACGCCGAGCAGCCCGGGGTTGTCGAGGAGCGTATAGGGGTTGATGAGGGCGCCGACGGTGACGAAGAAGACGGCCACGAAGACGTCGCGCAGCGGCAGCAGCCGGGCCAGCGTCTCGTGCGCGTAGTCCGACTCGCTGATGACCAGCCCGGCCAGGAAGGCGCCCAGGGCCAGCGACAGCCCCACCGCCTGGGTCAGGGCCGCGGTCCCCAGCGCGATGGCCAGGGCCACCAGCAGGAACACCTCGTGGCTGTGCATGCTGGCGAAGTGGGCCAGCAGCCGCGGCACCACGCGAGCGGCCAGGTAGAAGAAGGGGGCCAGGATGGCCAGCCCGAGCCCGAGGCCGGCGCCGATCGAGAGCAGGCGCTCGGGGGTCAGCGCGCCCAGGCGCGGCAGCAGCACGATGAGGACGACCACGGCCAGGTCCTCGACCAGCGTGATGCCGATCATGATCCGGCCGTGCCGGCTGCGCAGCTCGCCGCGGTCCAGGAGGAGGCGGGCCAGGACCATGGTGCTGGCCACCGACACCACCATGCCGACCACGGCGCCCTGGATGGGCGGCCAGCCGAGGGCGTGACCCACCGCGAGCGCCAGGACGACGGAGAGGAGGATGCCGAGCGGGCCGCCGACCAGCGCCACCCACTTGACGCGCAGCAGGTCGCGCAGCGAGAACTCGATGCCGATCGAGAACATCAGGAGCACCACGCCGATCTCGGCGAACAGCTCGAAGGTGTGGATGTCGGAGACGGCCGGCCCGGGCGTCAGGGGGCTCAGGGCGACCCCGGCCGCGACGTACCCCAGGATCAGCGGCTGGCCGGCCAGCCGGGCCAGGACGGCGCCGAGCACGGCGGCCACGAGCACGTAGGCGAGATCGCGGAAGAAGACGGGATCGGCGACCATCGGGGCGCTCACGATAGCACGCCGGCGGGCGCTTCCGAGCCGGCCGGCTGACGTCCGCCCACCACCGTTCGGGCGGACACCGACGTCAGGACGATGTTCCGCCCCGACCGCCGGCGCTGGATCCCCGACATCGTCAGCCGAGGCGACGTGCTCCAGCGCTTGATCCTGGAGGACGATGTCGCTCATCGGCCGCCCGGTGGTGCTGGCTGACGAGGAGGTCGTGCCGCTGGTACGGCCCGCGGTGGGCGGCCCGGGGGGCCGGCCGGGCCCCGCCGGGCCGATATAATCGGGCTCGCGCCTCGATGCCGACGCGAACCGACGCCGAGTGGCTGGCCGCCCTGCGCGGGAGCGGGGCCGAACAGGCGGCCGCGCTGGCCGACCTGCGGGCCCTGCTGCTCCGCGCGGCGGCGTTCGCGCTGCGCCGGAGCCACCACGGCGGCCCGGAGCCGGACACGCTGGCCGAGGACTGCGCGCAGGAGGCGCTGCTGGCGGTCCTGCAGCGCCTGGACGACTTCCGCGGCGACAGCCGGTTCACCACGTGGGCCTACGCGTTCGCCGTCAACATCGCGCTCGTCGCCGCCCGCCGCGAGCGCTGGCGCCGGGTGCCGCTCGACGCGCTCCTGGCCGATGCCGGCGCG
>JBBIIW010000496.1:0-2615 GCA_037446305.1 Candidatus Rokuibacteriota bacterium | reverse complement strand
GGGCCGCCGGCCGGCGGCCGGACGGGCGCCGCGGGCAGAGTGGCCACGACCACGGCGGCGAAGACCAGCGCCAGCGCCAGCGCCTCGTTCCAGCGGACCTGCTCGCCGAGGTAGAGCCACGCGAAGACCACGAACACGACCAGCGTGATCACCTCCTGGAAGATCTTGAGCTGGGCGGCCGTGAACTGCCCGTGGCCCAGCCGGTTGGCCGGCACCTGCAGGCAGTACTCGAAGAACGCGATGAGCCAGCTCGCCAGCACGACCTTCCAGAGGGCGACTTCCTTGTAGCGGAGATGGCCGTACCAGGCGAAGGTCATGAAGAGGTTGGACAGGATCAGGAGCACGATCGTGCGCATGCCCCCAGGGTAACGGAGCCGGGCCCTGCCCCCAACATCCCCCCGATCGCCGGCGGCGCCTCAGCCGCCGGGCGCCTGGGCGACGATGAAGAGCCGCCGGAAGGGGAACAGCGTGTGGCCGTCGGGCCGGCGAGGGTAAGCGCGGGCGACGAGCGCGGCGTAGCGCGCCTCGAAGTCGCTGCGCTCCGGCTCCTCCAGGACCTCCAGCAGCGGGCGCAGCCAGGTGCCCTTGGTCCACTCCTTGACCGGATCCGGACCCTCCAGGACGTGCAGGTACTCGGTCTCCCAGATGTCCACCCCGGCGGCGCCCGGGGCGAGCAGCCCGTAGTAGACGGCCGGCTCGGCGACCGGGGCGGGCCGCAGCAGGGGCTCCAGGCGCCGCCGCCACGGCCCCTGCCGGGCCGCCTCCGCGATGGCGGTGTGGGAGGGCGCGGCGAAGTTGCGGGGCATCTGCACGGCCAGGACGCCCCCGGGCGCCAGGGCGGCCAGCAGGCGCGGGAACAGCCGCGCGTGGTCGGGGAGCCAGTGCAGCGCCGCGTTCGAGTAGATGAGGTCGGCCGGTGCCGCCGGCGCCCAGGTCGCCAGGTCCGATCGCTGCCACTCGATGTCCGGCGCCGCCGCGGCGGCCCGCGCCAGCATCGCCTCGGAGGCGTCCACGCCGGTCACCCGCGCCCCGGGCCAGCGCGCCTTCAGCAGCCGCGTCACGTTGCCGGCGCCGGCGCCCAGGTCGTAGACCACGCGCGGGGCCTCCAGCGCGATGCGCCCGAGGAGATCCACCGCCGGGCGCAGCCGGTGGTCGGCGAACTTCAGGTACTGCGCGGGATCCCAGGCCACGCGGTTCCTCCTGCCCCCTGTTTTACCCCGGACGGAACGTCGTTTCGCAGGGTCCGCCGGGACCCCGCGGCGGGTACCATCGGGGGCCGTGGCGTCCACCGCCGACCCGGCTGGCGAAGCCGTCGAGCCGGAGGCGCTGGAGGCGGTTCTGATACAGTGAGGGCCGGTGGACGTCGCCGCGACCGTCGCCGTCCTGCCGTTCCAGAACCTGTCGGGAGATCCCGGTCAGGAGTACTTCGCCCGCGGCTTCGTCGAGGACCTCGTCACCGAGCTGTCCCGATTTCCCACCCTGGAGGTCGTGCATCCCCAGACCTCGTTCGCGCTGGCCGGGCGGGCGTCGGCCGACCGCCTGTCCGAGACGCTGCGCGTCGCCTACCTGCTCCAGGGCAGCGTCCGGCGGCTGGGGCCGACCGTCCGGGTCGCCGCCCAGCTGGTGGAGGCGGCCAGCGGGCGGCAGCTCTGGGGGGACTGTTTCGACGCCCCGGCCGAGGACCTGCTGGCCGTGCAGGACGAGATCGCGGGGCGCGTCGCGGGCGCCCTGACGGTGGAGATCGACAGCGCCCGCCTGCAGCAGGCCCGGCGCAAGCCGCTGGCCAGCCTGGAGGTCTACGACTGCTGGCTGCGCGGCCTCGACTGCCTGCGGCGCGGCACCCCCCAGGACGACGAGCGGGCGCGGGCCTTCTTCGAGCGGGCCCTGGCGCTCGATCCCCAGTGGGCACGCGGGCACGCCGGGCTCTCGCTCTCCCACTTCAACGAGTGGAGCTGCCAGGCCTGGGAGCTGTGGGACGACAAGGAGCGCCTGGCCTTCGAGCACGCCCGCCGGGCCGCCGCCCTCGACGACCGGGACGCCCTCATCCGGATGGTCCTGGGCCGGATCCTGATCTACCGGCGGCACTTCGACGAGGCGGCCCGGCACGTGGACCGGGCCATCGAGCTGAACCCCAACGACGCCGAGGTCCTGGCGCACGCCGCCCTGTGCCGCGCGTATCTCGGCGAGCCGGAGTCCGCCGCCGCCCTGGCCGCCCGGGCGGCGCGGCTGAACCCGCATCACCCCGACTGGTACGTCACCTGCGCCGCGGTGCCGCTCTTCCTCCTGCGCCGGTACGCCGAGGCCGCGGCGGCGGTGGCGCGGGCCCCGCGAGCCACCGTGGACCTGCCCGCGTACCTGGCGGCCAGCCACGCGCTCGACGGTGACGGGGCTCGCGCCGCCGCCGTCCTCGAGATGTTCCTGGCCGACTTCAAGGAGAAGATCCTGTTCGGGCGGGCGGCGGAGTGCGGCGAGCCCCTGCGCTGGCTGCTCCACGTCAACCCGTTCCGGCGCCCGGACGATGCCGAGCACCTGGCCCGCGGTCTGCGGCTGGCGGGGCTGGCCGCTGATCCCGACGAGCGCCGCCCGCACGCCGTCGCGCGCCCGGAGCGGGCGGG
>JBBIIW010000495.1:0-2618 GCA_037446305.1 Candidatus Rokuibacteriota bacterium | reverse complement strand
GCATCCGGCGCCGCCCCCCAGGTCACGCGGCAGGGCCCGGCGCGGCCCGCGACGCGCCGGCCCGCCGGCTCGAGCCCGCCATCGCGTCGGGGATCCCCTACGGGGCCAGGCGCTTGTAGAAGAGCAGCTCGCGGTAGCCCTGGGGCAGGTTGTCGATGTGACCGGAGGGGCTGAAGCCGAGCGCGGCGTGCATGCGGATCGAGACCACGTTCGTCTCCTCGGCCGAGGAGAAGAGGCGGGGGCTGGGGGAGACCTTCTCCACCGCCTCGAAGAGAGCCCGGGCCACGCCCCGGCGACGATGGCTGTCGCGCACGCACACGAGCGAGACCAGCGTGCACTGGAACCAGTCCGTGCGGTAGGCCAGGAGGCCGGCCAGCTCGCCGCCGGCATCGGCGACCAGCAGGTGATGGCGCTCCACGTGGGAGCGGACGATCGGCCCCGCCCGGTGCGGGCCGATCACCGCCGCCGCCAGCTCCATGGCCGCCGGCACGTCGGTGGGCAGCGCGTGGCGGATCTCCATGCGACGAGTGTACCGCTGCCGGTCAGGCGCCGAGGAAGGCCAGCACCTCGTCGCGCACGCGGCGATCCTCGCCGAGGACGATGGAGTAGTGGTTGGCCCCCGGCACGACGACCAGGCGGCAGTCCGGGATGGCGTGGCGCATGGCCTCCGCCTCCTCCTGCGTCATCAGGCAGTCGTCCTCGCGCAGCAGTCCCTCCGGGGCGCGGAGCAGCAGCGTCGGCGCCTGGATGCGGTGATGGAGGACCCAGAGCCGCGTCCGGCCGAGGTTGTCGAGCTCCTCCTCGATGGCCGCCCGGGGCACCTTCGAGCGGACCCCGCCGCCGGGCGCCGGCTCCGCGTCGTAGCTGTAGTACCGGGTGAGGTGGGCGTTCCAGCGGCCGGCGAACATCGGCAGGCCCTGGAGCATCTCGAGGAACGCCGGCAGCGACGGGAAGACCGTGCCCAGCCGGTTGATGGCCGGCGCCAGCGAGTCGAGGACCTCGGCGCGGACGTCCAGGCCGCCGTCGACCAGGATCAGCCGCTCCACGCGCTCCGGATGGTGGGCCGCCGCCCACACGCCGACGTGGGCGCCCAGGGAGTGCCCCATCACCGGGGCCCGCCGCTGGCCGAAGTGATCCATGAGCGCCAGCAGGTCGCGCGCGTGCGCGGCGAGGCTGTAGCCCGTGGCCGGCTTGTCGCTGTCTCCGCGCCCGCGCAGGTCCCAGGCCACCACGCGGACGTCGGCGGCGGCCAGGGCCTCGGCCAGGGGATACCAGCAGGTGTGATTGGCGGTGAGGCCGTGGACGGCGAAGACGGTCGTGCGCGGGCGGGCCGGCCCCCAGACGTGCACGGCCAGCGCCAGCTCGCCGACGCCCACCCGCTCCGGCATCAGTAGGTGCCGGGCCGGACCTCCCGGTACAGGGCCTTCAGCCGCTCCACGGTGAAGTCCTTCGACCGGCAGAGGTCGATGATCCGGCGCTCGTCGGCCTCGACCCGGGCCACGGCCTCGGGGATCTTCGCCGCGATCTCGGCCGGGATGGTGACGGCGCCGTGCTGGTCGCAGTGGATGAGATCGCCCGGGCGCACCCAGAGACCGCCCACCTTGACCGGCAGCCCGAAGTCCACCAGGTGCACGTAGGCGTGGGAGACGGAGACGTGCTCGGCGGCGAACTGGAAGCCCAGCGCCCTCACCTCGTCCAGGTCGCGGACGGAGCCGTCGGTGATCACGCCCACGCAGCCCAGGGCCCGGTGGATGTTGGCCTGCACCTCGCCCCACTGGGCGCCCTGGCCCCGGGGGTCGTCGAGATCGTGGACGACGACGACCCGCGGGGCGGGGATGGACAGGACGTGGTCCCACCAGGCGAACGTGCTGGCCCGGTGTCCCGCCTCGGGCTGCGCCTCGGCGCGGATCACCGCCGTCACGGCGTGGCCGACCAGCGGGCCCAGCTCGGGGAAGAGGCAGCGGATGGCCGGGGACATGAAGCCCTGGTGGCGAGGCCGGAGGTTGAACGTCTCGATGGCGTTGGCCACGCTCGGGCTCGAGATCTTGCGCAGGGTGTCGATCACGGGACCCTCCTCGGTCGGGGACGGGGCGGCGCGCGGAGCGGGGTCAGACCGCGTGGCGCCGGCGCTCGATGAGGAGCCGGCGCAGCTGGGTGACGATCTCCTCCACGCCGCGCAGGTTCGGGTTGACGGCCAGAGCGCGCTCGAACCAGAGCAGCGCCTGCTCGGGCTCCTCCGCCTCCAGGGCGATCAGGCCCTGGCCGGCCAGGGCGCCGAAGTGCCACGGATTGCGCTGGAGGACCTCCTCGCAGTCGGCCCGCGACTTGTCGTACTCGCCGAGCAGGTAGTACGCGGTCGCCCGCTTGTTCCACCCCTCGGCGAAGTCGGGCCGCCGCCGGATGACCTCGCTGAAGGTCTCCACCGCCGCCTCGCCGCGGCGGGCGTTCATCTGCTCGACGCCGAGGGCCAGCAGCACGTCAACCTCGTCGTCGCCCGAGCGGCTCCACACCTCCCACAGCGCCCGCTCGGCCAGCGCGCGCACCTCGGCGTCCGGGTCGCGGAGGGCCCGCACCAGCCGCGGGACGTCCTGCATGGTGCCCACGGCGGCCAGCGCGGC
>JBBIIW010000494.1:0-2619 GCA_037446305.1 Candidatus Rokuibacteriota bacterium | reverse complement strand
TCCTGGGCAGTGACCCCGGACACGTCCGCAGCGAGCTGGCCGTCGAGCTGCCGCGGCCGCGGGCGCGAGACGACCCCGACGTCCAGGCCTTCGCCGACGAGCTGTACCAGCTCATCACCCGCCCCGAGGCGGCGCCCGAGCCGGGGCGGGTGGAGGCGCGCGCCGCCCCCCCGCCCCTGCCGCACGCCCGGGTCGGCGCGCTGGCCGGGTTCCTCGAGATGGTGGCCGAGCGCGGCGGGCGGGTCGACCTCCACCGGCTGGCCGGCGAGCTGCGTCTCGAGGTGCGCGACCTGCTGCCGCTGGTGGACGCCGCCGCCCTGCTCGGCTGGATCGAGGTGCGCGAGGGGGACGCCATCCTCTCCGCCGGGGGCAGGGCCTTCGTGGAGGCCCCGGTGCTGCGGCGGAAGGAGCTCTTCCGCGCCGCCCTGCAGCAGCGGGCGACCCTGGTGACGCGCATCCACGCCGCGCTCGTGGGCAAGGCGAATCACCGGCTGCCCGAGGCCTTCTTCCTGGGGCTCCTCGAGCAGCACTTCAGCGCGGCCGAGGCCCGGCGGCAGCTGGACACCGCCATCGACTGGGGGCGCTACGCCGAGCTGTTCGGCTTCGAGGACGACACCGACGAGCTGTTCCTCGAGTCGGCCGAGTGAGGCCGCCGCGATGCCGCCGTCAGGGGCCGGAGCGGCGCGGCGGCGCGGGATGTCTGGGCGCCGGGCGCCGCGGCGCCTCCGCCCGTGCGCTGCAGACACCTCGCTCGGCGGGGAACATGGCGGCGCCGCGCGCCCCTCGCGGTATGCTCGTGGGTGATCATGCCGGCGTCCCGCTGGATCGTCCTCCCGATCTTCCTGCTCGGCCTGGCCGTGGGCGCGGCGGCGGTGATCTGGGCGCCGGGGCTGCTGGGCCCCTACCTGCCGCCGGCGCTGGCGGGCAAGACCCAGGCCGTGACCGGCGAGGTGGTCCGCAAGCAGCGGGAGGCCGACCGCCTGCTGTTCACGCTCCAGTCGGACCAGGGCGCCATCCTGGTGACGATGACGGAGAAGGTCGCCGAGATCGACCTGCTGGTCGCCGAGGGCGACACGCTGACCCTGGCCCTCCGCGGCTACGAGCCCTTCGTGACCAACCCGCGGATCGAGCGGGTCGAGAAGCCGCGCCCGGCTTCCGGCACGCCTCCACCCGCCGGGTCGAGCGCCCCGGCGGCCCCGACGCCGTCCGCCTCGCCTGACGCTCCCTCCGGCGCTCCGGCTTCCCCGCCGGCGCCAGGCCGCCCCCGGACCTAGCAGCCGGCCGAGCGACGTCACCGCGCTCGGCCACGCGGGGCGACGTGCGCTAGCAT
The DNA here is from genome assembly GCA_037446305.1 of Candidatus Rokuibacteriota bacterium. GTDB lineage: Bacteria > Methylomirabilota > Methylomirabilia > Rokubacteriales > CSP1-6 > JBBIIW01. The sequence goes on along the minus strand of JBBIIW010000494.1, from coordinate 1,289 downwards.
CCCGGGTCATGGACGGCCGGCTCGTCATCCTCGCCATCCTGGCGGCCACGGTCGTCATGTTCCTCTGGGGCCGCTGGCGGCACGACCTGGTGGCGCTGGCCGCCCTGCTCGCCTGCGTCCTGACCGGGCTGGTCCCGGCGGCCGGGGCCTTCGCGGGGTTCGGGCACCCCGCCGTCATCACCGTCGCCTGCGTGCTGGTGCTGAGCCGGGGCCTGCAGACCTCGGGGGCCGTCGACGCGCTCGTGCGGTGGGTGGTGCCGGGGTCGGCCGGCCCGCTCCTGGCCATCGCCTCCATCACCGCCGCGGCGGCCCTGCTGTCGGCGTTCATGAACAACGTCGGGGCGCTGGCCCTGCTGATGCCCATCGCGCTCCAGGTGGCCAGGAAGCACGAGCTGCCGCCGGGCAAGGCCCTCATGCCCCTGGCGTTCGGCTCGATCCTGGGTGGGATGACGACGCTGATCGGCACGCCCCCCAACCTCATCGTCTCCGCCTTCCGGGCGAGGACGGGGGCCGGGAGCTTCGGCATGTTCGACTTCACCCCGGTCGGGCTCCCCGTGGCCGTGGCCGGCCTGGCGCTCATCCTGCTGGCCGGCCGCCGGCTGGTGCCGGCCCGGGAAGGCGCCGGCACAGGAGAGTTCGCGACGGCCGCCTACCTGACCGAGGCGCGGGTGCGGGAGGACAGTGCGGCCGCGGGCAAGACCCTGCGCGAGGTCGAGCAGGTCCTGGACGAGGCCGGCGCGCAGGTGATCGGCCTCATCCGCCACGACGTCCGGCTGTCGTCGCCCAGCGCGACGCGGACGCTGCAGCCCGACGACGTCCTGGTGATCGAGGCGGAGCCCGACGGCCTGGCCACGGCCCTGGCGCGCCTGGGTCTGACGCTCGAGGAGGACGTCCAGCCCGGCCAGGCCCCTGGCGCCGAGGAACGCCCGGCTCCGCCCCGAGCGCCGCGGCCCCGCAGGTCCCCCGGCAGCGGGGACGAGATCGCGCTGGCGGAGATGGCCGTGCTGCCCGGCTCCGCCCTGGTCGGGCGCTCGGCCACCGACATCCGGCTGCGCACTCGCTTCGGGGTCAACCTCCTCGGGATCTCTCGTCAAGGCCGGCGCTCGACCACCCGCCTGCGCCGGATGGGGATGCAGGCCGGGGACGTCCTGCTCCTTCAGGGGGCGCCGGACGCCCTGGCCGAGTTCGCCGGCGAGTTCGGGACCGTGCCCCTGGCGGAGCGCGCGCTGCACATCCCCGACCGGCGCCGCGCGCTGCTGGCCGGCGCGATCATGGCCGCCGCCGTCGCC
>JBBIIW010000493.1:0-2663 GCA_037446305.1 Candidatus Rokuibacteriota bacterium | reverse complement strand
TCGGCCCGGGCCACGCGCGTGCACGCCCTGCTCCTCGTCTGGCTGGCCGGCACGGTCGCCGTGGTCCTGGTGGGCGGCTTCGCCCACGAGGTCGTCGAGCGGGTCGCCTCCGAGATCCGTCAGGCCCGGCTGACGCTGCTGAGCGGCGGCTCCGTGCTGGCCGTGCTGGCCAGCCTGGCGGGCAGCCTGGCCACCGCGCTGCGGACCGCGCCCACGGGCGGCCGCGATGCCCGCGAGTGCGCCGAGCCCGGGCTCGTGATGCGGACCGTCTTCGCCCTCACGCCGCCGCTCGTGCTGGTGGTCCTGCTGGCCGGCGTCGCGTGGCTCTCCCACACCGCGCTGCTGAACCTGGTGATCGTGCCGGCCCGGCTCGGGTTCACGACGCTGGGGGCGCTGGCGGGCATCAGCCTGGCCGTCGTCTTCGCGGCCTGGGAAGCCGGTCGCGACCGGGCCCAGGAGTCTGGGCGGGATGGTCCCGAGGTGCCCGGCATCGCGCTCGCCGCGGCGGGTGCCGGGGGCGTGACGGCGACGGTGACGGCGCTCGGCCTGTGGTGGTCGCCGCCGGCGCCGCTGCCCGACGTGCGGTCGCTGCTCGCCGCCGCGGTGCCCGTCCTCCTCGCCGCGGCCGGCGTGGCGGCGGAGGCCCGGCGATGCCGCGCGCGCAACCGGCGGGTGGCGGGGCTGCTCGCCTTCGCCAGCGGCGCCGCCATCCTGCTCGGGCTGGCGGCCACGCTGGCCAGCCTCGGCTGGTCGCGCGGCGTGCCGCTCTACGCCGCCGCGGTGCTCGTGGGGCTCACCGGTGGCTGGATCGTGGCGCTCGGCTGGATGGCGGACCCGAACGCGCTGTCGCTCCACACGTTCTACCGGGCCCGTCTCGTGCGGGCCTTCCTCGGAGCCTCGAACCCGAGGCGCCAGCAGGCCGGCTGCCGCATCACCGACGCCGCCGAGGGCGACGACGTCCGCCTGCACGCCCTGGCCTCCACGGCCGCGGGCGGGCCCTATCACCTGGTGAACACGACGCTGAACCTGGTCGGCGGCCAGGACCTGGCCACCGCGCAGCGCTCGGCCGCCAGCTTCGTGCTCGCCCCGCGCGCCTGCGGATCGCTCCGGACCGGGTACCGCCCGACTGCCGGCTACATGTCGGGCACCCTGACGCTGGGCGCCGCCATCGCGGCCTCGGGGGCCGCCGTGAGCCCGACGATGGGCGCCCGGACCCGGACGGCGGCGCTGGCCATGCTCCTGGCCCTGCTCAACGTGCGCCTGGGCTTCTGGGCGCCGAACCCGGCGCGCGAGCAGTGGCGGGTGCCCCAGACGCGGCTCTGGCCCTTCTACCTGCTCCGCGAGTCGCTGTCACAGGCCAGCGACGTCGGCACCTACTGCTACCTGACCGACGGCGGCCACTTCGACAACACCGGGCTCTACAGCCTGGTCGAGCGCGGCTGTCGCGCCATCGTCGTCTGCGACTGCGGCGCCGACCCCGAGGGCGCCTTCGAGGACCTCGGCACCGCCATCCGGCGCTGCCGCATCGACTTCGGGCTCGACGTGGACATCGCCGGCGCTGGCTTCACCGGCGGGGACGGCGCGGCCACCGCCCGGTACGCGGTCGGCCGGCTGCGCTACGCCGAGGCGCACGCGCGCAGCCTGGGCTGGACGGAGACCGGCCCCGAGGCGCGGACGGGCGTCCTGGTGTGGGTCCGCCCCGCCCTGACCCGCGCCGAGACCCTCGACGTCGAGCAGTACGGCCGGCAGCACCGGCGCTTCCCGCACCAGCGCACCGCCGACCAGTGGTTCGACGAGGCGCAGTTCGAGAGCTACCGGAAGCTGGGCGAGCTGACCGCGCTCCAGGTGCTGGATGGCGCGGCGCAGCGGATCCCGAAGGAGCCCCTGGCGGCGCTGGCCCGGCCCGCGGCCGCGCTCACCGGGGCCGACGTCGCGGCGATCTTCAGCGGGTTCCTGCCTCGACCGGGGCAGGAGAACCCGCCGGAGCCGTCGCGGGGACCTCGGAGCAGGTGACGCGCCAGGCGCGGACCTGGTTGCGGAACGTCTGCTGGTCGTGGCGGCGGAGCCGCGCGAACTCGCCCTCGATCACGGCGTAGGCTCCCGCCTGGCACGGCCGGCGCCCGAACGTGATGACGCCGATCGCGCGCAGGCCGTCGTCCAGCTCGAACAGGTAGTACGGCCGCCCGCCGGCGCTCGTCCGCTCCTCCAGGTTGGCGACGGTGCCGGCGATCACCAGCCTCTTGCCGTCGAACCAGCCCGGGCGGGCCAGCACCTCCGTCGGCGAGCGCTCGCGGGCGGCGGCGGCGGCGGGGATGAGGCCGGCCAGCAGCACGGCGGCCAGGACGCGGCCCGCTCGCCGGCCGGGTTCGGCCGCCTGCCGGGCGGCGGATGTCAGGTGGCGTACCCCCGGGCGCGCAGGCACGCCGCGTAGGCGTCGCGGTACGCCTGGTCGTGCTTCCTGTTCTCGGCGAGCCCGTAGAGCGACCCGGCGCCGGCCCCCACGATGCCGCCGATCGCCGCGCCCTTGCCCGCGCCCTTGCCGCCATCGGCGATCGCGCCCCCGGCGGCGCCGATGGCCGCGCCCGCCACGGCGCCGACCACGGCGTCCTTGACGACCTCCGCGGTCCGGTCACGCCGGCCCACCTGGGCGGCGGCCGCCTCGT
>JBBIIW010000492.1:0-2663 GCA_037446305.1 Candidatus Rokuibacteriota bacterium | reverse complement strand
GCCGGGAGCGTCCGTCCAGGCGCCGGCCCGGCGGGAGTTCCTCCGCGCGGCGGCGGCCGGGGTGGCGGCGCTGGCCGCCGGCGGCGCCGCGGCCGCCCAGGCCCAGGTGCGCGTCTTCCCGCCCCCACCGCCCGCCGTCAGCCCGGTGGAAGGCCTCATCGACTTCCACGTGCACTCGGCGCCGGACGTGTTCGGCCGGGCCGTGGACGACGACGAGTCGGCCCAGGCCTACCTGGCGCGCAAGGCCGAGGCCATCGTGCTCAAGAACCACGTGATGACCACGGCCGCCCGCGCCTGGTTCCTGCGCAAGCGTCACCCCGGCATCAAGGCCTTCGGCGGCATCGTCCTCAACAGCGCCGTCGGCGGCATCAACCCCGAGGCCGTGCAGTGGATGTGGCGGATGCAGGGCGGCCTGGGCCGCGTGGTCTGGTTCCCCACCTTCGACGCCGATCATCACGTCAAGCACTTCAAGGATGCGCCCGAGGGCGTCAAGGTGGTCGGGCCCGACGGCAAGGTGCTGCCGGCCGTGCGCGAGGTCCTGAAGGTGTGCGCCCAGCAGAAGCTGGTGGTCTGCACCGGGCACGCCTCGCCCACCGAGGCGCTGGCCCTCATCGAGGCCGCCCGCGACGCGGGGGTGGACCGCGTCGTCGTGACCCACGCCGAGTTCGAGGTCGTCAACATGAGCCTGGAGCAGATGCGGCGCGCGGCCTCGATGGGCGCCAAGATGGAGATCTGCGCCATGGGACCGCTCATGGGCCCCGGCGCCCACCTGGCCTGGATGCGGCACTGGCGGCAGGTCACCTACCAGGAGTCCGCCGAGCACATCAAGGCCGTCGGCGCCGAGCACTTCGTGCTCTCCACCGACCTCGGGCAGACCGGCAACCCTTCGCAGTGGGACGGCTACGCGATGCTGGTCACCGGCCTCATGGGCCAGGGCATCACGCGCGAGCAGATCCGGATGATGGGACGGGAGACGCCGGGCAGGCTCCTCATGGGCTGATGGCCGGGCGCCTGGCCGGCAAGGTCGCCATCGTCACCGGGGCCGGCTCCCGCGGCCCCGGGCTCGGCAACGGCAAGGCGACCGCCATCCTCTTCGCCCGCGAGGGCGCGCGCGTGCTCTGCGTGGACCGGGTCCAGGAGCGCGCGGAGGAGACGGTGGCCCTCATCCGGCAGGAGGGGGGCGAGGCGGAGGCGCTCGCCGCCGACGTCACCCGCGCCGGCGACTGCGCGGAGATGGTCCAGGCCGCCGTCCGGCGGTGGGGCGGGCTCGGCATCCTCCACAACAACGTCGGCATCGAGTCCCGGTACGACCTGGTCGACACCACCGAGGAGGAATGGGACCGGGTGATGACCGCCGACCTCAAGTCCATGTTCCTGGCCACCCGGGCCGCGGTGCCGGTCATGGCCCGGCAGGGCGGCGGCAGCGTCGTCTGCGTGTCGTCGGTGGCCGCCCTCCGCGGTCATGGCCGCACCGCCTACGCGGCGGCCAAGGCCGGGGTGATCGGCTTCGTGCGCTCCACGGCGGTGCAGCTGGGGCCGCGGGGGATCCGCGTCAACGCCATCGCCCCCGGGATGGTCTGGACGCCGATGGTGGAGTCGCTGGGGCCCGAGGCCCGGGAGCGCCGCCGCCGCGCCTCCCCGCTGGGCACGGAGGGCACCGGGTGGGACGTGGCCTGGGGCGCCGTGTACCTGGCCAGCGACGAGGCGCGCTGGGTCACCGGGCAGGTCCTCGTCATCGACGCCGGGTTGACGGCGACGACGCGCTGAGGCGGCCGTGGCCATGACCTTCGGCATCCACATCGGGCACGTGGGCGGGCCCCTGGCCGAGATGCGCCGGCTGTGGCGGTTCGCCGACACCCGGGGCTTCGACTGGTTCTCGGTCGCCGATCACTTCCAGGAATCGCCGCCCCAGGGCGGGGACCTGGACTGCTTCGAGTCGCTGTCCATGATGACCGCCGCCGCCCTGGAGACCTCGCGCGTCCGCGTCGGCGCGCTGGTCTTCTGCATCAACTACCGGAACCCCGGGGTGCTGGCCTCGGCGGTCACGGCCATCGACCACCTCTCGGGCGGGCGCGTGGAGTGCGGGATCGGCGCCGGCTGGCACGCCGCCGAGTACGCGGCGTTCGGCATCCCGTTCGAGCCCATCGGCGTGCGGGAGGACATGCTCGAGGAGTACGCGCAGTGCCTCCGGCTCCTCTTCGACCCCGCCGTGCGCCGGGCCACCTTCGCCGGCCGGCACTACCGGCTGCAGGACGCGCCCAACAATCCCAAGCCCCTGCAGGGCCGCCTGCGCCTCTGGATCGGGGGCAGCGGCGAGAAGCGCACCCTGCGGGCCGCCGCCCGCCACGCCGACGGCTGGAACGGCCCCTACCTGAGCCCGGCGGCCTGGGAGGCGAAGAACGCGGTCCTCGACCGGTGGTGCGAGAAGGAAGGCCGCGACCCCCGTGCGGTCGCGCGCACGGCGAACGTCGGCTTCTACATGGGCGCCGACGCGCGGGCGGCCGCGCGGCACGAGGCGACGCTGCGGGCGCAGTGGGGCGACGAGCTGGAGCGCCGGCAGGGCTTCCTGCGCGGCACGCCGCGCGAGGCGGCCGAGCTGGTGGCCGCCTACCGCGAGGCGGGCGTCGAGCGCCTGAACATCGCCGTGCGCCAGGGCCCGTACG
>JBBIIW010000491.1:0-2670 GCA_037446305.1 Candidatus Rokuibacteriota bacterium | reverse complement strand
GGAGAACGACCGCCTCATCCTCGCCGCACGCTTCGGCGTCGGCTACGACACGGTGGACATCGACGCGTGCACGCAACGCGGCGTCCTCGTGACGATCACTCCCGACGGGGTGCGCCGGCCGGTCGCCGTGACGATCGTCACCTATGTCCTCGCGCTCTCGCAGAAGCTGCTCGTCAAGGACCGGCTCTGCCGCGAGGGCGCGCCCGGTGGCTTCGGCCTCGCGCCGCGAGCGGTGGTAGCCGATGGCGACGTCCATGCCGGCGCCGGCCAGGGCCAGGGCGATCGCCTTGCCGAGCCGGACGGCGCCGCCGGTGACGAGCGCGCGCCGGCGTTCCTTGACGCGTTCCGACCCCTGTGATGTGATCATCCCGATTGCATGGCTGACGTGCGGAACTGGCTCAAGATCAGGCTGATCGCCGGCTTCTTCGTCACCGTCCCCGCCGTCGCCACCTCCTGGCTGCTCTGGATGTTCTGGACCCGGATCGACGACATCTTCGCGCCGATGTACGCGCGGATGTTCGGCCGTCCCGTGCCCGGCCTGGGGTTCCTGACCGCCGTGGGCATCATCTTACTGATGGGCATCCTCGCCCGGAACGTCGTGGGCGGGAAGGTGCTGGCCCTCGGCGACCGCCTGCTGGTCAGGGTGCCCGTGTTCGGCCGGATCTACCCCTCGGTCAAGATGCTGGTGGACGCCTTCTCGCCCGAGCGGCGCAGCGCCTTCAAGGCGGTCGTCCTGGTCCAGCACCCGCGCGAGGGCGAGTGGGCCTTCGGCTTCGTCACCAGCGAGCTGGTCGTGGAGGCGCCGACGGGCAAGCACGAGATGAACACGGTGTTCGTGCCGACCAACAACCTCTACCTGGGCGACGTCATCGTCGTGCCGCGCGCCGATGTGCTGCCCACGGGCCTGAGCGTCGAGGAGGGTATCCGGATCATCCTGTCAGCGGGGACCGCCACCCCCTCCCGGCTGCCGCGCTTCTAGGCCGTGCAGCCAGGCCCGCACCGCCTCGCCGAGCGGGTAGAGCTTGCCGAAGAAGAAGTGGTTCGCACCCTCGATCACCTCCAGGCGGGCGCGGGGCAGGCGCCCGGCGAGCTGCTGCACCGCCGGCAGCGGGGCATACTCGTCCCGGGTGCCGGCGACGACCAGCAGGGGATGGCCGGTCCCGGCCAGGTCCGTGAACGGCGCCTCGCCGGCCAGCCCGACCGGCGGAGCGACCAGGATGAGGCCGTCGAGGGGGGTCGCGGGCCCGGCGGCGGCGACCCGGGCGGCCACAACCGCGCCGAAGGAATAGCCGGCCAGGAGCAGCGGCGTGCCGGCCGGCCGCACCGAGGCCAGGTGCGCCAGCGCCGCCTCGACGTCGTGCCGTTCGGCGTGCCCGCCGTCGTGCGCGCCGGTGGAGCGTCCGACCCCGCGGAAGTTGAAGCGGAGCGCGGTCAGGCCCGCTTCGCCCGCGACCTCCGCCAGCCGCACGACGACGGGGTTCTCCATGTCCCCCCCGTACAGCGGGTGGGGGTGGCAGACGACGAGGCCCCCTCGGGAGGGCTCCGGCCCGGTGAGACGGGCTTCGAGGCTGACGCCGTCACGCGTGACGAGGGTCAGCCCCCGCTCGGCCGTCATACGGGCCCGAGAATACGCGGGGGTGGCACCCGCGTCCAACCGGTGTGCTGACCTGCTACCGGACGCGACGGCGCCTGGGCGCCTACCTCGACGGGGCGCTCGACAGCCAGCAGGCCAGCGCGGCGGCCCGGCACCTGGAGCGCTGTGGCCGGTGCCGGGACGAGGTGGCGGGGCTCCGACGCCTCCGCCAGGTCCTGCGCGAGACCCTGGCCGTCCCCGGGCCGTCGGACTGGACGGGCTTCTGGCCCGGGATCGTCCGCGGCATCGACCGGAGCCGGCAGGCTCCGGCGCCGGTGCTCGGGCGCCAGGCCTGGCAGGGCCGCCGCCAGGGCTGGACCCTCCGATTGGCCTACGGCAGCGCGCTGGCGGCCGTCCTGATCGCCTCCGCGATGCTGTGGCAGACCCGGGGACCGGTCTCCCCCGAGGGCCCGCTCGTCGTGGAGGCGGCGAACACCGAGTACCCGAACGCCAGCGTCATGGTCTACGCCCCGCCGGAGCGGGACATGACGGTCGTCTGGGTCTTCGGGGTGGAGAACTGAGCGCCGGCCTCAGCGGTCCTTGAGGGCGGCCAGCCGCTCCCGGGCCAGCGGGGTCTCCTCGGCCTGCGGGAAGTTGTCCACCAGGTACTGCAGGCGGGCCTGCGCGGCCTGCGGCTCCTTCAGCTCCAGCAGCGCCAGCGCCTCCTTGTAGAGGGCGGCCGGCGTCTTCTCGCCCCGCGGGTAGTCGGCCACCACCTTCCGGAACTCCTGCACCGCCCGCTGCAGCTCCTCGCGCGCGCGGTCCGGCTGCCCGCTGTCGGCGTGGCCCCGGGCCAGGCTGAAATGGGCCTCGCCGATCCAGTACTGCGCGTTGCCGGCCAGGCGGTGATCCGGGAAGCGGCGGATGAACTCGCGAAAGCCGTTGATGGCCAGGGCGTAGCTGCCCTTGCTGAAGTCGATGTACGCCGCCTGGTAGATGTCCTGCGGCTGCAGCGCCCCGGTGGTGGGCCGGGGCGGCTGCGGCCCGGGAGTCACCGGCATGGCGGTCGGCGGCTGCGCGGGCGCGGCCGTGCCCGG
>JBBIIW010000490.1:0-2677 GCA_037446305.1 Candidatus Rokuibacteriota bacterium | reverse complement strand
GCCCCGGCCAGCGCGGCGGTGCGGGCCGGCGTGCGGTTGTAGCCCGTCACGGCGTGGCCGGCGTCGAGCAGGCGCCGGGCCAGCCGGCCGCCCATCGCTCCGAGCCCGACGAAGCCGAGTGCCGCCATCGTTCGCGATCGCCTCCGCGCCGGCCCGGGATCGTATCACGGTGTCCGGCGCGGGACGGCTTGCGATCGTTGTCGCCAGCCTGGGAAGTCTGTTGCCGTCGGACCGCGTCGCCGGCAGCCCCGAGGGCGGCATCGTCTCGCGCGGGGCCGCGCTTGCTGCTCGGCTCGTGCGCGCCATGATCACCTCACGGCTGCCCGATCCGTGGCCGGGCCGGGCTTCTCGTCCGTCCCGACCGCCACGTCGTCGCGGTGGGCGGCGAGCACGCCCGCGTCTTCGGGACCCTGTCCACCGAGCCGGCTCCCGGCCGTCTGGTGGTCCGGCCGTCGAACCGGGGCACCCGGAGGTCCTGGCGCTGTTCGCCCCCCTGGCACAGGCTGCGGGCGCGCCACGGGAGGCCGAGGTCGCGGACGCGGACGCCGGCACCGCTGGCCGGAGGCCGGCGACCTGGCCTCGATCGGCTGAAGGCGCCCACCGCGCGCCGCCAGGGCCGGCGCGTTACACTCGGGCCGGATGGGCGTGATTCTCGTCGTCGAGGATGACCCCGACACCCGGCAGGCCCTGGGGGAGTACCTCACCGCGCTCTTCCCCGAGACCCGGGTGGTCATGACGGAGTCGGGCGAGACCGGCCTGGAGCTGGCGGCCCGCACGCGCCCCACGGTCGTCCTCCTCGACCTGCGCCTGCGCGGCATCCACGGCTTCGAGTTCGCCGCGCGCCTGCGCGCGCATCCCGCGGCCGCCTCCGTCCCCATCGTCGCGTTGACCGGGGACATGAGCCCGGCTACCTTACTGCGGGCCGAGGAGGCGGGATTCGCGGCCTTCCTCCGCAAGCCGGCCGACCTGGACCGCCTGGAGACCGTGCTCCGGCCCCTGCTGGAGGGCGCGGCGCCGGCGTGAGCGCCCCAGGGGAAGGAGAGCGCACATCGAGACGCTGAGGGGGCGGGTGGGGGTCGTCACCGGAGCCGGCAGCGGCATCGGCCGCGCCCTGGCCGAGGCCCTGGCAGCCGAGGGCGTGGCGGTGGTGGCGGCCGACATCGACGAGGCGGCGGCTGCCGACACCGTGAAGGCCATCGAGCGGGCCGGCGGGCGGGCGCTGGCCGTGCGCACCGACGTCAGCGAGCGGGCCCAGGTGCAGGCGCTCGCCGATCGGGCCTTCGCCGCCTTCGGCCGCGTCCACATCCTGTGCAACAACGCCGGGGTGGCGCTGTGGGGCGGTCTGGAGACGGCCACCTACCGGGACTGGCAGTGGGTCCTGGGCGTCAATTTGTGGGGCGTCATCCACGGCCTCGACGCGTTCCTGCCGCGGCTGATCGCGCAGGGCGAGGGCGGTCACATCGTCAACACGGCCTCGATGGCCGGCCTGATCGCCTCCCAGGGCCTCGGCGTCTACACCACGTCGAAGTACGCGGTGGTCGGGCTGTCGGAGACGCTGGCCAAGGACCTGCGGGGCTACGGCATCGGCGTCACCGTGCTGTGCCCGATGGGCGTGGCCACCCGCATCCGGGAGAGCGAGCGCAGCCGGCCGGCGGGGCTGCGCAACGACCGGCCCTCGGCGGCGGAGCCGGTCGAGCTGATCGGGCGGACGCTCGCGCCGGAGACGGTGGCCGCCATGACCCTGGCCGCCATCCGCGACAACCGCCTCTACGTCATCACCCACCCGGAGGGCCTGGAGCCGCTGCGCCGGCGCTGCCGCCGCCTCGAGGAGGCGGCGCGTCGCCCCGGGACACCCTAGCGGCTCCTCGATCGCCACGAGCACGGCACACTGGATCCGGACGCCGGGCGAGCTGGACGCGCTGGCGCACCTCCTGGCCGGGGCCGACGACATCGCCCTCGACACCGAGGGCGACAGCCTCTACCACTACCCGGAGCGCCTGGCCCTCATCCAGATCGCCGACCGGAGCGGGCAGGCCTGGCTCGTGGACCCGCTGGCCCTGGGCGACCTGAGCGCCCTCGGCCCCGTGTTCGCGGCGCCCCGGCCGGTCCTCGTCCTGCACGCCGGCGACAACGACCTGGCCCACCTCAAGCGCCGCCACGCCTTCACCTTCGGCGCCGTCTTCGACACCTCGCTGGCGGCGCGCTTCCTGGGGGCGCGGGCGCTCGGGCTGGACGTGCTGCTCCGGGAGTACCTCGGCGTGGAGCTGCCGCCCTCCCGCCAGAAGGACGACTGGTCGGCGCGGCCGCTCAGCCCGGCCCAGGAGGAGTACGCCGTCGCCGATGTCCGGCACCTGCTGCCGCTCCGGGATCGCCTGGCCGACGAGCTGCGGCGGGTCGGGCGCCTGGCGTGGGTCGAGGAGGAGTGCGCGGCGCTCGCCGCCGAGGTGGTGCCCGAGCGCGCGCCCGATCCGCTCGCCTTCCTCGGGCTCAAGGGGGCGCGCGACCTGAAGCCGCGGCAGCTGGCCGTCCTGCGCGAGCTGTGGCAGCTGCGCGAACGGCTGGCCGTGGCCGCCGACCGGCCGCCGTTCAAGATCCTGGCCGACGCCACGCTCGTCGCGCTCGCCCAGGCCGCGCCGGCGACGGTGGCCGACCTCGGCGGCATTCCCGGCTGCACGCC
>JBBIIW010000489.1:0-2684 GCA_037446305.1 Candidatus Rokuibacteriota bacterium | reverse complement strand
CGGCGCCCCGCACGCGCCGGCCGGCCCGGCCGGCTGGGTGCACGCCGTCTCCGTCGGCGAGGCCATGGCCGCCCTGCCGCTGGTCGAGGGCCTGCGGCGCCTGCGGCCGGAGCTGCCCCTCGTCATGACCACGGTCACCGACACCGGCGCCCAGGTCGTGCGCGAGCGCCTGGGGCGGCTGGTCACCCACCGCTTCTTCCCGCTGGACTTCCCGGGTCCCGTCCGGCGCGTGGTGACGGCCATCCACCCCGCTTTCCTGATCTGCATGGAGACGGAGCTGTGGCCCAACACGCTGCGCGAGGTGGCGGGTCGGGGCGTGCCGATCATGATCGCCAACGGCCGCCTCTCCGACCGCTCGTGGCGCCGCTATCGCCTGGTGCGGGCGCTGCTCCGCCCGGTGCTGGCCCACGTCACCGTCTTCGCCATGCAGTCGGAGGAGGACGCCCGGCGCGTGATCGCGCTCGGCGCCCCGCCCGAGCGGGTGTTCGTGACGGGCAACGTCAAGACCGAGGCCGTCGTGAACGGCGCCGGCGGCGTCGAGCTGTGGCACCGGCTGCTGGGGCTGGCGGCCGGCCAGCCGGTCTGGATCGCGGGCAGCACCCACCGCGGCGAGGAGGCCGCCGTGCTCGAGGCCCACGCCGCGGCCCGCGCCCACTGGCCCGATCTGGTCCTGGTGCTCGCTCCGCGCCATCCCGAGCGGGTGAGCGAGGTCACGGCGCTCGTGCGGGGGCGTGGCTGGCCGGCCGTGCGCCGGAGCGAGCTGCCGCGCGAGCGCCAGCCGGGCGCGGTCATCGTGCTCGACACCGTCGGCGAGCTGTCGCACCTCTATGCGGTGGGCGACGTGATCTTCGTGGGAGGCAGCCTGGTCCCGGCCGGCGGCCACAACATGCTGGAGCCGGCGGCCCGGCAGAAGCCGGTCCTCTTCGGCCCGCACACCACGAACTTCCGCGAGGCGGCCGCCCTGCTCGTGGAGCACGGCGCCGGCCTGGTCGTCCGCGATGCCGGCGAGCTGGCCACGCGGCTGATCCGCCTGCTCGGCAACCCGGAGCTGCGAGCCGGCATGGGGGCGCGGGCGCGGGCCGCGGTGGCCAGCCGGCAGGGCGCGGTCCAGGCGACACTCGAGCTGGTGGAACGCCTCCTGCTGAACGGGCGGGCGTCATGACGGGCGGGGCGGCCCGGCTGCGCCTGGTGCAGGGCTGGGAGCGGGGGTTCGGCCCGCGCACGGCGGCGGCGCTGGGCGTGCTGTCGGCCGGCTACCGGCGGTTCCTGGACGCGCGGGAGTGGCTCTACGCGCAGGGCCTGCTGCACTCCCGGCGGCTCGACGTGCCGGTGGTCTCGGTCGGGAACCTCACCGTCGGCGGCACCGGCAAGACCCCGGCCGTGGAGCTGGCCGTGCGCACGCTGATCGAGCTCGGGCACCGGCCGGCCGTGCTGAGCCGCGGCTACCGGCGCCGCAGCCGGGGCATCCAGGTGGTGGCCGACACCTCCACCATCCGGCTCGACGTCGAGGAGGCGGGCGACGAGCCGTTCCTGCTGGCGCGCCGCCTGCCGGCCGTCCCGGTCGTCGTGGGCGGCGACCGCCAGGCGGCCGCCCGGCTGGCCGTCGAGCGGTTCCCCGTCACGGCGGTCGTGCTCGACGACGGCTTCCAGCACCGCACGCTCGTCAAGGATCTCGAGATCGTGATGGTCCGCGCGCGGGCGCCGTGGGGCAACGGCCAGCTCCTGCCGGCCGGCCCGCTGCGGGAGCCCCTGGCCGCGCTCGCCCGGGCGCACCTGATCGTGGCCGCAGACGCCCGGGGTCCTGAGGACATCGGCGAGGTGCAGTCGGCAGCGGCCGGGCTCGCGCCCGGCGTCCCCGTCCTGCCCGCGCGGCGCACGGTGGTGGAATGCTGGGAGGCGGACCGGATGCGGCCCCACCCGGTCGCGGCCCTGGCCGGGGCCCGGCTGTTCGCCTTCGCCGGCATCGCCGAGCCGGCGGGGTTCCAGGCCACCCTGGCCGAGCTCGGCGTCCACGTCGTCGGGACCCTGGCCGTTGCCGATCACCACTGGTACTCGGCCGACGACCTTCGCCGCATCGACGCCCGGGCGGGCGCCGTCGGGGCGGCGGGACTCGTCACGACGGAGAAGGACTGGGTGCGGCTGCGCCGGCTGCCGCTGCCGCGGCGGCCGATCTACGTCCTCGGCATCCGGCTGGACCTGCTGGCCGGCCACGACGCGTGGCGGGCGGCCTTCGAGCGGGCATGCCCGACACGCTGATCGTGCGGCTGCCCAACTGGCTGGGCGACACGGTCATGGCCGTGCCGGCCGTCCGCGCCCTGCGTCGAGCGCGGCCCCACGACCGGCTCGTGCTGGCCGGACCGTGGACGGGGCTGTTCCAGGGGCAGGGCCTGGCCGACCTGCTCGTCTCCTATCCCCGGACGTGGGCCGGCCGCCGGCGCGCCGCCGAGACGATCTGGGCCCTGCGCCCCGATTCCGCCGTGCTGCTGCCCAACTCGCTCGAGGCGGCGGTGGCCGCCTGGTACTGGGGGGCGCGAGCGCGCGTGGGCTTCGCCACCGGCGGCCGGTCGTGGCTCCTCACCCTGGCGGTGCCGGTGCCGCAGCCGCGGCGGCATCAGATCGACGAGTACCGGGAGCTGGCCAGGGCCCTCGGCGCGGCCGCCGGCGAGGACACCCCGCAGATGGCG
>JBBIIW010000488.1:0-2689 GCA_037446305.1 Candidatus Rokuibacteriota bacterium | reverse complement strand
GCCAGCGCGGCGGCCACCACGGCCGGGCGCCGCCGCTGCAGCCAGCCGGGCTGCGGGCGGCTCACCGGGGCAGGCGGGTGTACAGGCTGCGCCCGGGGAACGAGGCGGCGGTGTCCAGCTCCTCCTCGATGCGCAGCAGCTGGTTGTACTTGGCCGTCCGTTCTCCCCGGGACAGCGAGCCGGTCTTGATCTGGCCGGCGTTGACGGCCACGGCCAGGTCGGCGATGAACGTGTCCTCCGTCTCGCCCGAGCGGTGGGAGATGACGGTGCCGTAGCCGGCCCGCTTGGCCAGCTCGATGGCCTGCATGGTCTCGGTCAGCGTCCCCACCTGGTTGACCTTCACCAGCACGGCGTTGGCGATGCCGTTCTTGATCCCCTGCTGGATGATGGCGGGGTTGGTGACGAACAGGTCGTCGCCTACGAGCTGCACGCGGTGGCCCAGGCGCCGGGTCAGGGCGCCCCAGCCGCCCCAGTCGTCCTCTCCCAGGCCGTCCTCGATGGACACGATGGGGTAGCGCTCGCACAGCGACTCGTAGAACGCGATCATCTCCTCGCTGGTGCGCACGGCCCGCTCGCGCTCCAGCCGGTAGCGGCCGCCGGCCTCGGCGAACTCGCTGGCCGCCACGTCGAGCGCGATGAAGACGTCCTCGCCGGGCCGGTAGCCGGCCCGCTCGATGGCCATGAGGAACAGATCGAGGGCCTCGGTGTTGGAGGTCAGCTCGGGCGCGAAGCCCCCCTCGTCGCCCACGCCGGTGCTCAGGTGCTTCTCCCGCAGCAGGTCCCGGAGCGCGTGGAAGCACTCGGCCCCCATGCGCAGGGCGGCCGAGAAGCTCTCGGCGCCGGCCGGGACCAGCATGAACTCCTGGATGTCCAGGCCGTTGTCGGCGTGGGCCCCGCCGTTGAGCACGTTCAGCAGCGGCACCGGCAGCAGGCGGGCCCCCGGCCCGCCCAGGTAGGCGTAGAGCGGCAGCCCGACGTCGTCGGCGGCGGCCCGGGCCACCGCCAGCGAGACGGCCAGGATGGCGTTGGCGCCCAGCGACGACTTGTTGGGAGTGCCGTCCAGCTCCAGCAGGGCCTGGTCCACGTGGACCTGCTCGGTGGCCTCCATGCCCTCCACCTCGGGCGCGATGGTCTCCTCGATGTTGGCGATGGCCCGCTGCACGCCCTTGCCTCGGTAGCGCTGGCTGTCGCCGTCGCGCAGCTCCAGGGCCTCGCGCTTGCCGGTGGAGGCGCCGGAGGGCACGGCGGCGCGGCCCCAGGCCCCGGACTCCAGCTGCACCTCCACCTCGACCGTCGGGAAGCCCCGGGAATCCAGGATCTCGCGCGCGTACACCGCGGTGATGGCCGACATCTCAGGATTTCCTCTCGTACACGAAGTCGGCGAGCCCGCTGATGGGCGCGGCCGCCGGCCCCAGCGGCGCCAGCGCGGCCTTGGCCTCCTCGATCAGGGCGCGGGCCCGCCGCCGCGAGGCCTCCAGGCCGTGCAGCGCCGGGTAGGTCGCCTTCCGCTTCCGCTGATCGCTGCCCGCCGTCTTCCCCAGCTCCGCCAGGGTGCCTTCGACGTCGAGGATATCATCCACGATCTGGAAGGCGAGCCCGAGCCGCTCGCCGGCCGCGGTGATGGCCGCCAGCGCCGCCGGCGGCGCCCCGCCCAGCATGGCCCCCGCGCGCAGGGCGGCCCGGATGAGGGCGGCGGTCTTGTGCAGGTGGATGTAGTCCAGCGCGGCGGCGCTGATCGCCTTGCCCTCCGACTCGATGTCCACCACCTGGCCGCCGACCATGCCCTGGCTGCCGGCGGCCCGGGCCACGTCGGCGATCACCTCGCAGACCAGGCGGCCGTCGGCCGTCATCGCCGCGTTGCGGGCGATGAGCTCGAAGGCCAGCGTGAGCAGGGCGTCGCCGGCCAGGATGGCCATGGCCTCGCCGAAGACCTTGTGGCTGGTCAGGCGGCCGCGCCGGTAGTCGTCGTCGTCCATGGCCGGCAGGTCGTCGTGGATCAGCGAGTAGGTGTGGATCAGCTCCAGCGCGCAGGCGGTGGGCAGCACCTGCCGGGCAGCGGCGCCGACCGCCTCGGCGCCGGCCACGACCAGGATGGGCCGCAGGCGCTTGCCGCCCGCCAGCACGCTGTAGCGCATGGCCCGGTGGAGGGTCGCCGGCTCGACGTCCTCGGCCGGCAGGTACTGCTCCAGCGCCTCGTCCACCAGCCGCCGCCGCTCGGCGAGGTAGGCGGCCAGGTCGAAGGCGCTCACGGTTCGGCCTCGGGCTCCCAGCCGAGCGGCCGCGTGCCCAGGCCGCCGCGCTCGTCCCGCGTGAGGACCTCGATGCGGCGCTCGGCCTCCTCCAGGTAGCGCGTGCAGTGCCGGGCCAGCGCGATGCCCTCCTCGAAGACCTTCAGCGACTCCTCGAGCGACAGCTTGCCCGCCTCGAGCGCGCCGACGATCTGCTCCAGCCGGCTCAGACACTCTTCAAACTTGAGGTCGGTCATCGCGTTCCCTCGTGCCCTCGACCCGGCAGTCCAGGCTGCCCTCCCCGAGCAGGACGATGACGGCCGCGCCGGGGGCCACCTGCCGCGCGCTCGAGACGACGTGGCCGTCGGGCGTCCGGGTGAGGCTGTAGCCCCGGCCCAGCACGGCCAGCGGCGACAGGGAGTCGAGGCGGCCCACCGCGGTGGCCAGCCGGTGCCGGGCCG
>JBBIIW010000487.1:0-2698 GCA_037446305.1 Candidatus Rokuibacteriota bacterium | reverse complement strand
ACCCGGGCCGCGCTGCGGCGGGCCACGGCCGGCGTGGTGGACAGCGTCAGGCAGCGGGCCGGCGCCGACGTGGTGGAGGCGGTCCTCCGCCAGATCCAGTGAGGCGGGCGCCGGGCCCGGAGCGCGCGCTCGACGCCCTCGACGCGATCTCGGCGGCCGCCATCGTCGCCTGCATGGCCGTGATGGTGGCCGTGGTCTCGCTCCAGGTCGTCCTCCGCTACGGGCTCAACGAGTCCCTGGACTGGGCCGACGAGCTCTCCCGCCTGGCGTTCGTGTGGGCCATCTTCCTGGCCATGCCGCACGCGCTCCGCCGGGGGGCGCACGTGGGAATCGACCTGGTGGTGGTCCGGCTGCCGGCGGCCGCCCGCGCGGCCGTCTTCCGGGCCACCGCGCTGCTCGGGCTCGTGCTCATGACCACCGCGGCCTGGCAGGCCGCCGCCGTGGCGCGCACCACCTGGGACCAGCTGCTGCCCACCATCAACGCCAGCGCGGGCCTGTTCTACGTGGCGGTCGTGGTCGGCTGCGCCCACAGCGCCCTCCACCTGGCCCGGCTGGCCATCGCCGGCGGCGATCCGGCTGCGGACCGCGGATGACCCTCATCCTGGTCGGCACGTTCTTCGTCCTGGCCGCCGCCGGCATGCCGCTGGCCTTCGCGCTCGGCCTGGCCTCCTTCGGCGGGCTCCTGGCGGCCGACATCGCCTTCAGCATGCTGCCCCAGCGCATGATGCACGCCGTCAACTCGTTCCCCCTGATGGCGATCCCGTTCTTCATGCTGGCCGGCGAGCTGATGATCAAGGGCGGGATCATGGACCGGCTGATCGAGTTCGCCAACAGCATCGTGGGGCGCGTGCGCGGCGGCCTGGCCCACGTCACCATGGTGTCCGCGATGGCCCTGTCGGCCGTGTCCGGCGCCGCGGTGGCCGACGCCAGCGCGCTCGGCGCCACGCTCATCCCGGCCCTGAGCCGCGCCTACTCGCCCGGCTTCGGCGCGGCCGTGGTGGCCGCCGCCTCCAACCTGGGCCCGATCATCCCGCCCAGCGCGGCCATGATCGTCTACGCGATCATGGCCGGCTCCAGCGTCTCGGTCGGCGGGCTCTTCATGGCCGGCGTCGTCCCCGGTGTCCTCATGACGGCCGGGATGATGGCCCTGTGCAGCCTGCTGGCCTGGCGCCGCCGCTACCCGCTCACCGGCGAGCGGCTCTCGCCCGCGAATATCTGGCGCCAGACCCGCCGCGCGTTCGTGATCTTCATGATGCCGGTGGTCGTGCTGGGCGGCATCGTGGGCGGCGCCTTCACGCCCACCGAGGGCTCCGCCATCGCGGTGGTCTACGCGCTCCTGGTCGGGTTCTTCGTCACCCGCCGGCTCCGGCTGCGGGACCTGCCCGGCGCGCTCCTCAACGCCGCCGTCACCGCCTCCATCGTCGGCGCCCTGATCGCCTTCGCCTCCACGGTCACCTTCCTCTTCACCGTGGACCTGGTGCCCCAGCGGCTGTCCGCCCTCATCCAGGGGCTCACCCGCGACCCGATGCTCTTCATCCTCCTCGTCATGGCCGTCCTCGTCCTGGTCGGCATGTTCGTGGAGTCCAACGCCGCCTACATCATGCTGGTGCCGCTGTTCGCGCCCATCGCGCTCAGCTACGGCATCGACCCGCTCTACTTCGGGTTCCTGTTCGTGCTCAACCTGGTGGTCGGCATGCTGACGCCGCCGGTGGGCGTCCTCCTGTTCGTGGTGTGCGGGATCACCCGCCTGCCCCTGGGCGAGCTGGTCCGCCACGTGTGGCCGTTCATCGCGCTCCAGTACGGCATCCTGCTCCTGTGCCTGCTGTGCCCGCCGCTGGTGACGGCGCTCCCCCGGTGGCTCGGGTACTAGGGCCGGGCATGCCGCCGACGGGCCGGGTGCGTCTCGGCATGCTGACGCCGTCCTCGAACACGGTCCTGGAGCCCGTCACCGCGGCCATGCTGGCCGGCCTGCCGGAGGTCACCGCGCACTTCGCCCGCTTCCGGGTGCTGGAGATCTCGCTGGCCGACCGGGCCCTCGGCCAGTTCGGCGCCCCCATGCTGGAGGCGGCGGCCCTGCTGGCCGACGCCCGGGTCCACGCGATCTGCTGGAACGGGACCTCGGCCGGCTGGCTGGGCCTCGACAGCGATCGCCGGCTCTGCGCGGCGATCACCGAGCGCACGGGGATTCCGGCCACCTCCTCGGTGCTGGCGCTGGCCGACATCTTCCGGCGCGCCGGGGTGACGCGCTACGCCCTGGTGACGCCGTACCTGGGGACGATCCAGGAGCGGATCATCGCCACCTTCGCCGCCGAGGGATTCGAGTGCGTGGCCGAGCGCCACCTCGACGACCCCGGCAACTTCTCCTTCGCCGAGGTCACGGCCGGCACCATCGCCGGCCTGGTCCGGGACGTCGCCCGGGCGCGGCCGCAGGCCATCACGACGTTCTGCACGAACCTCCAGGCCGCGCCGCTGGTCCCGGCCCTCGAGGGCGAGCTCGGCCTGCCGATCTACGACACGGTCGCCACCGGCCTCTGGGGGGCCCTGCGCCTGGCCGGCGTGAGCCCGGGTCGCGTCGGGGGGTGGGGTCGCCTCTTCGCCGAGCTCCCCTGAGGCGGAGGCTCAGCCGGGGGCCGCGACGCCCGGCGGGCTCGAGGCGAGCGCCCCGCAGCGGTCGGCCAGCGGTCGCATGTCGAGCGCC
>JBBIIW010000486.1:0-2708 GCA_037446305.1 Candidatus Rokuibacteriota bacterium | reverse complement strand
TGGTGGGCGTCGCGGCGGCGAACGCCGGCACCTCGAGCACCTGGTCGCCGACCCGCGTCGAGCCCACCGGCCCCGCCGGCGCGGGCCCGCCCTCGGTCAGCGCATTGCGCAGGACGCGGTGCGGGGCGCCGGGCGGCCAGCCGACGTGGAAAGTCTCGGTGTAGACGGTGTCGGTCTCGGTGGCCTCGAGCAGCCGCTTCTTGTACTCGCTATGGGCCTCGGACTCCTCGCTGGCCACGAAGCGCGTGCCCACCCACACGCCGTCTGCGCCCAGGGCCAGGGCGGCGGCCAGCCCGCGGCCGTCCACGATGCCGCCGGCGGCGATCACCGGGATGGGCGCGACGGCGTCCACCACCGCGGGCAGCAGCGGCAGGAGCGCGACCTGGCCCCGGACGTGCCCGCCGGCCTCCACCCCCTGGGCCACGACGATGTCCACCCCGGCGTCGGCGGCCCGCCGGGCCTCGTCGGCGCTGCCCACCTGCAGCATCAGGCGGGCGCCGGCGTCGTGACACGGCTTCACGAACGGCGCGGCGTCGCACCAGAAGAGCGAGACGACGGGAACGCGCTCCTCCAGGCAGACGGCCAGCTGGCGCTCGATGCCGCCGGCGTGCGCGACGGGGGGGACGAGGTTGACGCCGAAGGGGCGCGGCGTCAGCGCGCGGGTCTTGCGGATCTGCTCCCGGATGAACTCCGGCGCCATCCGGATCATCCCCAGCATGCCGAGCCCGCCGGCGCTGGAGACCGCCGCCGCCAGCTCGGCGCGCGCCACGCCGCCCATGCCGGCCTGGACCACCGGGTGGCGGATGTCGAGCATGCGGGTGAGCCGCGTCGAGATCATCGCCGGGGCCGCGGGCGATTGTACCCCACTCACTGCCAGAGGGGGATGCCGAGGCCCCGGGCGGCGCGGGCCAGCCCGGAGTCGATGGTGGCCAGGGCCGCCGAGCGCGACGCGGCCAGCGCCAGGTCGAGGCAGTCATCGACCGGGTGCTCCAGTCTCCTGCTCGACCGACACCCCGCGCAGGCGGGCCTGGAGCCTGAGCCGCTCGGCCACCTCGTCGTCCAGGCTGCGGATGATGATGGTCGCCATGCGGCCGCCAGCATACGGGGCGATCGACGATAGCGCATGATATCGTCCATGCCCTGACCCGTCGCCGGCCAGGCCGGGCGCCGGCCGGAGGAGGCTTCCCGATGACGGTCGATCTGACGTCCGTGGATGCGCTGGGCCAGGCGGAGCTCGTGCGGCGCAAGGAGGTGACCGCGCCGGAGCTGGTCGAGGCCGCCATCGCCCGGATCGAGCGCGTGAACCCGGCGCTGAACGCGGTCGTGCTGGCGCTGTACGACCAGGCCCGGGCCGCCGCCGCCCGGCCGCTGCCGGACGGGCCACTGGCCGGCGTGCCGTTCCTGCTCAAGGACTTTCTGGCCGAGTACGAGGGCGCGCGGTTCACCGAGGGGTCAGCCTTTCTCCGCGAGTTCGTCTCCGATCACGACACCGAGCTGGTGCGCCGGTACCGGCGGGCCGGCCTGATCATCGTCGGCAAGACGAATACCCCCGAGCTCGCCATCGGTCCCACCACCGAGCCGCGCCTGTTCGGACCCACCCGCAATCCCTGGGACCGCGGGCGTACGGCCGGGGGCTCCAGCGGGGGCGCCGCGGCCGCGGTGGCGGCCCGGCTGGTGCCGATGGCCCACGGCAACGACGCCGGCGGCTCCATCCGCGTGCCGGCTGCCTGCTGCGGCGTCTTCGGGCTCAAGCCCACGCGCGGGCGCAACCCCCTCGGGCCGCGCTACGGCGACCTCATGACGGGGCTGGTCGCCGAGCACGCCCTCACGCTGTCCGTGCGGGACAGCGCCGCGCTGCTCGACGCCACGGCCGGGCCCGATGACGGCGACCCTTACTGGGCGCCGCCCCCGGCGCGGCCCTTCCTCGAGGAAGTGGGGGCGCCGCCCGGACGGCTGCGCATCGCCTTCTCCGTGCGGACGATGATGGCGCGCCAGGTCCACGAGGACTGCGCGGCGGCGGTGCGCGACGCGGCCGCCCTGTGCGCCTCGCTCGGCCACGAGGTGACCGAGGCGGCGCCGGCGCTGGACGGCGACCGGCTGTTCCAGGCCTTCACCACGGTGCTGGCCACGGGGTTCGCGTGGGTCATCGCCGACTGGGAGCGCCGCCTCGGCCGCCGGGCGGAGCCGGAGGTCTTCGAGCCCTTCGTCCGGGCGCTCACCGAGCGGGGGCGGGGCGTGACCGGGGTCGAGTACCTCTCGCGCGTGCAGGAGCTGCAGGCCCTGTCGCGAGACGTCGCGCGGTTCTTCCGGGACCACGACGTGTGGCTCACGCCCGCGCTCGGCGAGCCCCCGGTGGCGCTCGGCACCTTCCGGTACGACGGCGGCGACCCGTTCGCGGTGCGCCGCCGCATGGCCGCCTTCACCCCGTTCACCTACCTGGCCAACATCACCGGCCAGCCCGCCATGTCGGTGCCGACGGGCTGGACGCCGGCCGGGCTGCCCGTCGGCACCCACTGGCTCGGGCGCTTCGGCGACGAGGCCACGCTCTTCCGGCTGGCCGCCCAGCTCGAGGCCGCGCGGCCCTGGGCCGGCCGCCGGCCCCCGATCAGCGCCTAGCCTGTCCGGACTCGGAAAGGTGTTGACACGTTCGCCGTCCCAGAGGTGGTCATGAGTTTAGCTGGCGACCGTGGCCGCGCCCCAGAAGATCT
>JBBIIW010000485.1:0-2710 GCA_037446305.1 Candidatus Rokuibacteriota bacterium | reverse complement strand
GGCTCGCGGCTCGAGCCCGCGCCGGGCGTGCGCCAGGTACACCACGGCATCGGCGGCGAACAGCTCGCGAGCGTGGGCGACGACCCGGGCGAGGAGGGAGTCGCGGCGGCGGGCGGCGGCCAGGTCGCGGGCGACGGCCGCCAGCCGCTCATGAGAGGACATCGCATCTACTCTAGCCCATCCGGCGCCTGGGTCCACGGAGCAGGAAGGACCGGCTAGGCCGCGGGCCGGCGGACGGTGCGGGCGGCGGGGACGCGGCGGTAGGCGCAGCCGGCCATCCAGCACCGGGCGCACTGGCTGAAGTAGTGGTCCACCCGGGCCTCGGGGCCCGCCCCCACCAGCAGCGAGATGGACTTCTCGGGCAGCATGAAGCAGGCCGGGGTCAGGGTGACCCCGATCCGCTCCCCGGGGCACAGCCGGAAGAGCAGGGGCTGCTCGCTCACGTCCCAGCCGGCGTAGCCGGGGCTGATGCGGTTGGTGACCTTCATGCCCTCCGGCAGGCCCTCCTGGCACAGCAGATCGTTGACGTACTCGGCCAGGCTCTCGACGGCGCCGGAGCCCACGCTGTCGAGCATCATCGCCAGCGGAAACTCCCGCGCCTCCCACAGCGCCCGCACCCGGCGCTCCAGCGCGTCGCCGATCGTCACGATCACGGCGGCCACGCGCGTCACCCGCCCCCAGTGCCGGGCGATGTCGGGGATGGTCAGGCGCGCCCGCGGCGTCGCCAGGGCATCGCCCGCCTGCGCCGTCACCGGATGCCAGGCCACGACCGCGCGGGGGGCGATCAGCTCGCGGCCCAGCGCCAGGGCGTCGTCGAAGAGCGCCAGCACCTGCGCGGTGGGCACGTCGCGGCCGCGCTGGTAGCCCTGGAAGCGGAGCACCTCGTCGGGGTCGATCTCCAGCGGCAGGTCGGACAGGACGCGGGCGTCTACGGGCGCGGCTCCGGGCGGCGGCGGCGCACGACCTCGGCGATCAGGCGGATGTGCTCGGGGTTGGAGCCGCAGCAGGCGCCCACGATGTTGCACCCGGCGTCGAGCAGCGCCGGATACTCGCGCGCCATCTCGGCCGGGCCCAGCTCGTAGCGCACGGTGTCCCCCGTCGTGATGGGCAGGCCGGCGTTCGGGTAGGCGACCAGGGGCGCGTCGGTGACGGCGCGCATCTCGCGGATGATGACCACCGCCCGGTCGGGGCCACGCCCGCAGTTCATCCCCACCACGTCGGCGCCCGCGGCCAGGAGGTTCTTGGCCACCTCGGCCGGGCTCTCGCCCCACATGGTGCGGTCCCGGTCGTGCATCTCCTCGTACTGGAAGAACATCGTGGCCATGACCGGCAGGTCGGCGACCGCCTTGCAGGCCCGGATGGCCGCCGCGGCCTCCTGGGGGAACATCATCGTCTCCACGGCGAACAGGTCCACGCCGCCCTCGGCCAGGGCCTCGGCCTGCTCCCGGAACGTCGCCGCGTACTCCTCGTCGGCCACGCCCGCGTCCAGCGCGTAGTCCCGCGGCAGGCGGCTGGTGGGCCCGATGGAGCCGGCCACGTACGCTCCCGGCCCGGCCGCGGCCCGGGCCAGCGCCGCTCCCTTGACGTTCAGCTCGCGGGTGCGGTCGCCGAGCCCGTACTCGTCGAGCTTGAGCCGGCTGCCGCCGAACGTGTTCGTCTCCACGATCTGGCTGCCGGCCTCGACGTAGGCCCGGTGGATGCCGCGCACGACGTCGGCGTGGGTGTCGTTCCACAGCTCGGGACAGGCGCCGTTGGCCAGCCCGGCCGCGAAGAGCATGGTCCCGTAGCCGCCGTCGAAGACGAGCACCTCGCCGGCGCGGGCGCGCTCGACGACGTCCCAGCCGCGCGCCTTCACCGGGCCGCCTCGGCCGCGGCGCCGACCAGGCGCTTGGCCTTCACCACGGCCAGCGTGGCGTCCTTGGCGTAGCCGTCGGCGCCGATCTCGTCGGCGAAGGCCTGGCTGACCGGCGCCCCCCCGACCATGACCTTGACGCGCTCCCGCAGGCCGGCCTTGCTCAGCGCGTCGATGGTGCGCTTCATGGCCGGCATCGTGGTCGTCATGAGCGCCGAGATGCCCACGATGGTGGCCTGGTGCTCCTCCACCGCCGCCACGAACTTCTCCGGCGCCACGTCACGCCCCAGGTTGACGACCTTGAACCCGGCCCCCTCCAGCATCATGGCCACCAGGTTCTTGCCGATGTCGTGGAGATCGCCCTGCGCGGTGCCGATGACCACCACCCCCAGGTGGTCGCTGGCCCGGGCGCCGGCGGTCAGGAGAGGCTTGAGCAGGTCCAGGCCGGCATACATGGCGCGGGCCGACAGCAGCACCTGTGGCACGTAGTACTCGTTGCGGCGGAACTTCTCGCCCACGACGTCCATGCCCGGGATGAGCCCCTTGAAGATGAGATCCTTGGGGTCCAGGGCCCGGTCCAGGCCTTCCCGGGTCTGGCGGGCCACCGTGTCCCTGTCGCCCACGATGAGCGCGCGGGCCATAGCGGGGTAGTCGAAGTCGTCGCCGCTCATGTCGCTCTCGGTTCTAACACAGCGCCCAGGGGGCGGCAAACGCTAGCCTTCCGGAGGCTCGGCCCGGAGGGCGCCGACGGCCGCCACCTCCGGCTCGATGCCGGTGAAGGCGATGCCGGCCAGCTCGGGAGCCGAGCGCCGGGCAGGCCGGCCGCCACGGCGGCCATCACCGCCACGCCGCGCAGCG
>JBBIIW010000484.1:0-2720 GCA_037446305.1 Candidatus Rokuibacteriota bacterium | reverse complement strand
CCTAGCCCCCCCTTCCGGCCGGTCGCCGGAAGGGGGGGCTAGGCGGGCGCGGGGGCCTCCGTGTAGGGCCGCGCGCGCAGGATGCGGGCGATCTCCTCGCCGTCCAGCGACTCGCGCTCCAGCAGGGCGCGGGCCAGGGCGTGCAGCTTCTCGATGTTCTCCTCGAGGATCTGCCGGGCCCGGGTGGCGCACTCCATGACGATACGCTTGATCTCGCCGTCGATGAGCAGCGCGGTGTCCTCGCTGTAGTCCTTCTGGCGGGCCACCTCGCGGCCCAGGAAGATGTGCTCCTCGTTCTTGCCGAAGGTGAGCGGCCCCAGCTTCTCGGACATCCCCCACTCGCAGACCATCTTGCGCGCCATCTCGGTGGCCTTCTCCAGGTCGTCGCCGGCTCCCGTGGTCTGCTGGTTCAGGACGATCTCCTCCGCGGCCCGGCCCCCGAGCAGGATCGTGATCCGGTTGAGGAGGTACTCCTTGGAGTAGTTGTACTTGTCGTCCAGCGGCAGCTGCTGGGTGAGGCCCAGGGCCCGGCCCCGCGGGATGATCGTCACCTTGTGCACCGGGTCGGTCCCGGGCAGGAAGTCGGCCACCAGGGTGTGGCCCGCCTCGTGGTAGGCGATCGTCCGCTTCTCGCTGTCGCTGATGATCATGGACCGGCGCTCCACGCCCATGAGCACCTTGTCCTTGGCGTTCTCGAAGTCCAGCATCTCCACGTACTTCTTGTTCTGCCGGGCGGCCAGCAGGGCGGCCTCGTTGACCAGGTTGGCCAGGTCGGCCCCCGAGAACCCCGGCGTGCCCCGGGAGAGGACCTTGAGATCCACGTCCGGCGCCAGCGGGATGCGGCGGGCGTGCACGCGCAGGATCTCCTCCCGCCCCTTGACGTCCGGCCGCGGGACCACCACCTGGCGGTCGAAGCGGCCGGGGCGAAGCAGCGCCGGGTCCAGCACGTCCGGCCGGTTGGTGGCCGCAATCAGGATGACGCCCTCGTTGGTCTCGAAGCCGTCCATCTCCACCAGGAGCTGGTTCAGGGTCTGCTCGCGCTCGTCGTGGCCGCCGCCCAGACCGGCGCCGCGGTGACGGCCCACGGCGTCGATCTCGTCCATGAAGATGATGCAGGGCGCGTGCTTCTTGCCCTGCTCGAACAGGTCCCGCACCCGGGAGGCCCCGACCCCCACGAACATCTCCACGAAGTCCGAGCCGGAGATGGAGAAGAAGGGCACGTTGGCCTCGCCGGCGATGGCCTTGGCCAGCAGGGTCTTGCCGGTGCCGGGCGGGCCGACCAGGAGCACGCCCTTGGGGATCTTGCCGCCCAGCTTCTGGAACTTCTGGGGATCCTTCAGGAAGTCGATGATCTCCCGCAGCTCTTCCTTGGCCTCGTCCACGCCCGCCACGTCGGCGAAGGTGACCTTGTTCTGCTTCTCCGAGATCAGCCGGGCCCGGGCCTTGCCGAACGACAGGGCCTTGGCGCCCCCGCCCTGCATCTGGCGCATGAAGAAGATCCAGACCCCGATGAAGAGCAGCATGGGCACCCACTGCAGGAAGATCGCGTACCAGGGGTTGGAGTCCGGCGGCTTGACCGCGATGCGGACGCCCCGGTCCCGCAGCATCTTGATCAGGTCCGGATAGTCGACGATGTACGTCCGCTGGGTCTGGGCGCTGTCCTTCAGCGTGTAGGTGACGTGGTTGCCCCGGATGACGACGGACTCGACCCGGTTCTGCTCGACGGCCCGGAGGAACTCCGAGAAGTTCGGCTGCTCCTGCCCGCTCTGCTGCGCCCCCTGGAACACGGTGAAGAGCAGGATCACCGTGAGGCCGATGACCATCCACAGGACGAGGTTCTTGTAGACCTGATTCATTCGCACACGATTATAGCACCCGGCGTGCCAGCGGCCCGCCGCGTCGGCTACGGGACGGCGGCCTCCGCGTCCTCGAGCGCGGCGACGTAGGGCAGGTTGCGCCAGCGCCCGTTCCAGTCCATCCCGTAGCCGACGACGAAGACGTTGGGGATGGTGAAGCCGACGTAGTCGATGTCGATGTCCACCTGCCGGCGCTCGATCTTGTCCACCAGCACGCACAGCCGGAGGCTGGCCGGGTGGCGGGCGGCCAGGGCGCGCTTGAGGTAGGAGAGGGTCAGCCCGCTGTCGACGATGTCCTCCACGATGACGACCGCGCGGCGCTCGACGGAGGTCGACAGGTCGAACTGCAGCCGCACGACGCCCGACGGGCTGGTCCCGGCGCCGTAGCTAGCCACGCTGATGAAGTCGGTCCCCACGTCCATCGGGATGGCGCGGATCAGGTCGGCCATGAAGAGGAAGGCGCCCTGCAGCACGCCGACCAGGATCGGCCGCTCCCCGTCGCCCTGGCGGGCGTGATCGCGGGCGATGGCGCGGCCCAGCTCGGCGATCCGCGCCTGCAGCTCGGCCTCGGTGATCAGGATCCGCCCCAGCCGGGGCCGCGCCCTAGCGGGCGGTGACATAGGCGGTCAGGCCCTGGGCGGCCTGCAGACGCTCCGCGACCTCCTGCGCCTGTTCCCGGCTGGTGTAGGCGCCGATGCGGACCCGGAAGCGAGCCCCCGCGCTCCCCTCGACCTCCGTCACGTAGGCGTCGTGGCCCGCGGCCGCCAGCCGCGCCCGCAGCGCCTCGGCCGGCTCGCGCGCCTTGAAGGCCGCCACCTGCACGGCGTACCGGGCGAGAGGGATCTCGACCTCGGCCGGCCGGGG
>JBBIIW010000483.1:0-2722 GCA_037446305.1 Candidatus Rokuibacteriota bacterium | reverse complement strand
CGGGCGCCGTCGAGCGCGCCGGGGTCCTCCAGCAGCCGGCAGAGGTGGGCGGCCGAGAGGGCGGTCGGGATGACGACGTAGTCGGCGCCCTCGTCGTACAGGCGCTGCGCGGCCTCGAGCGTGTCGGCGGTGGCCACCACGCGCGCCCGGGGCGCCAGCGCGCGCACCAGCCGCAGCAGGCGCAGGTTGTCCGTGCCGCGCAGGTAGGCGTCGGAGATGGTCGAGACGACGAGCGCGGCGCGCTCGATCCCGGCCTGCCGGAGCGTCTCGATGTTCGAGATGTCCCCGTAGTGGCACTGCACGCCGTCGGCCTGGAGCCGCTCCAGGGTCTCGGGGTTGAAGTCGATGGCCACGATGCGCTCCTTGAGCGCCGGCGAGCTGCGCTCGAGGTGCTGCAGGAGGGCCAGGCCCTCGCGGGAGACGCCGAGCAGGACCACGTCGTGCCCGGCGGCGCCGGCGGCGGCGTCCGGGCCCGGCGGCCGGCCGCCCAGCCAGCGCGGCACGCCGGTGAGGCCCAGAAGCCGCGCCAGCGCCGTGGCCAGGGCGTGGTTGACCAGGATGCCGTACGTCGAGAGCACGGCCGTGATGAGCAGCGCGTAGAGGACCACGGCCGTGAGCGTCTGGCTGACGTGCCCCTGGTGGGCGCCCAGGGCCACGATGACGAGCGAGAACTCGCTGACCTGGGAGAGGTTGACGGCCACCACGCCCGCCGTGCGCAGATCCAGCCGCAGCAGCGTGAACAGCGGGTAGAGGGTGACGAACCGCGTGGCGATCACGACCGCCGCCGCCAGCAGCGCCAGCCCCAGCAGCGGGGCGGTCGGGACCGGCGCCTTGAGGCCCAGGGTGACGAAGAACAGCGTCACGAAGAAGTCCCGGACGCCGGCCAGGCGCGAGGTCACCTCCACGCCGTACGGGAAGGCCGCGATCACCATGCCGGCGATGAGGGCCCCCATCTCCTTCGACAGCCCGGCCCAGCCGGCGACGCCGGCCACCAGGAAGCACCAGGCGATGGCGGTGATCAGCACCATCTCGTGCGAGGCGGCGATGGCCCGGAACAGGGTCGGCAGCACGTAGCGCGAGAGCAGGGCGGCGAAGCCGACCAGCATGGCGCCGGCGCCCAGCGACCGCAGGAGCGGGCCGGCCTGGAGCGTGTCCAGGTTGGGCTGCAGGGCCATGAAGGCGATGGCCCAGACATCCTGGAAGATGAGGATGCCCAGCGTGACCTTGCCGGCGAAGGTCGCGATCTCGAGCTTGTCGAACAGCAGCTTGACGACGATGAGCGTCGAGGACAGGCTCAGGGCCACGGCCAGGTACAGCGCATCCAGCCGCCCGCCCAGGTGCGCCGCCGCCCCGCCCAGGACCCACCACGTCAGCGCCGCGCAGAGGGGGAACTGCAGCAGCCCGCTCACCAGGATGGTGCGCCCGGCCTGGAGGAGCCGGGGGACGCTGATCTCCAGGCCGATGATGAACAGCAGGAAGATCAGCCCGATCTCGGAGACGACCTCGATGCTCGCCTCGTGGACGACGAGCCCGAGCCCGAGCGGGTGGCCGAGCGCCAGCCCCGCGCCCACGTAGCCGAGGATGAGGGGCTGGCGCGCCCACCGGGCCAGCAGCGCGAACGCCGCGGCGGCGATGATGCTGAGCGCGATGGCGACGAGGAGGTCGTCCGCCATCGCGCTCAGCGTCCGGGGGCGATCAGCAGCGGCCTTGCTTGGCGAGCCCGGGCGGACAGCCTCCCGTGCCGCGACCCGGCCGCTTGGCGTGCAGGTGACCGCGCGGCAGCTTGGCGATGCCCGGCGGTGGGGAGGCGACGACGGCCCAGGGCCCGGCGTACGACTGGGCCACCCACCAGTGCCCGCCGTGGAAGTAGTAGTAGACGCCGTCGTACTGCACGACGTCATACCCCTCCAGCAGGTAGACGCCCCACTGGGGCACCCAGATCAGCCTGGGCTTGCCCTTGACGACGACCGGCGGCGGGGCGGCCACGGCGACCGGTGGCGGCGGGGGGGCGGTCGGTGGTGACGCGGCGGGCGCCGATCGCTGCGCCTTCTGCTCTGCCCCCTGGATGGCGTCGCCGATCACGGCGCCGCTGACGGCCCCGATGCCGGCCCCCACGAGCGCTCCGGTGCCGGTATGGCCCACCTGGCTGCCGATCAGGGCCCCCGTGCCGGCTCCGATCGCGCCGCCGGCCAGCGCCCCCTTTTCCCGGGTGCTCAGGGGCGTGGAGCACCCGGCCACGGCCATCGCCAGCACGATCCCCACGACGACTCGCTTCATGCCTCCCTCCCTCCGTGCGCATCCGGTGCCATCGGCGCACGCCGAGCGGTCGGGCGTGCATCGGGAGTGCCAGGCCGAAACGCCTGATATCATGATAAGTTAGACGATGGAAAGGCGCCGTGGCGTGCCGTCCTGACGGCGCGCGAGGTGCCCTGGCATGAGGCCTGATGTGGTTTGCCGTTGCCCGCAGCCCGGCCTTCGCGCATCCTATCGCGCGGCGCGACTACCGGAGGATCCTGGGATGCCGAGGAGTTACTTCACACCGTCCGATCCTGATGCCGTGCACCAGCGCTTCGAGCGCATCAAGACGCGCGCCCTGCGCGGCGCTCAGAGCGCCTCCCTGCCGCGCCCGGCTCGTCGGACCGCCGACGTCGAGCGCCACCGCCGCGCCTGGAACTCGGGCATCAGCCGGCGGCGCCGACGCACCTAGGCCCGGGACCGTCCC
>JBBIIW010000482.1:0-2722 GCA_037446305.1 Candidatus Rokuibacteriota bacterium | reverse complement strand
GCGGGGCGCGGCCCGCCGGGCGGCCTCGGCCAGGTCCGCGTGATGCAGGTGGTCCGGGTGCCACGGGGTGACGGGATAGGGATGGTAGATCCAGCCCTCGCCCCGCAGCGTGCCGGCGATGGCCCGCGCCGCGGCGCAGCGAGCCTCGGTGGTCGGGAAGCCGGGAGCGGCCCCGTCGAGCGTCACGACCACGTACGAGGCGAGCGACTCGAAGGCCGTCACGCCGCCCGGGAGCGGCCCTCCCGCGTACGGGTCGCCGCCCACGTAGGCGTGCAGGGTGTTCTTCGCGAAGCCGGCGGCGGCCGCCGGCGGCGCCATCGTCTCGACGGTGATCTCCTGCGGGTAGTACGAGGGATAGAACGGCATCTCGTGTCCGGCCCGCGCCGGGGCTGCCGTGAGGGCCAGCAGGGCCAGGAGCGCGAGGATCGGCGCCCGGCGACCGCGGAGGGCGAGGGGCCCGGAACGCCGCCGGCGCGCCCGCGCGGCTTCCTGGCTCCCTCTCCCCCCGGTCGCCGGCCCGGAGCTCAGGACACCTGCGGCCAGGTCTCCTCGATCCACTTGTAGGTGGCCGTCGGCTCACCCTTGGGGTAGCCGGGCGGCGCCGTGATGTTCCGGATGGGCACGGTCACGATCCGCTGGGGATCGGGGACCGGGAACGGGTAGTCCTTGCTCTGCATGGCGTACCCGGTCACCGCGTCCTTATAGCCCTGGTGGTTGTCGGGCCGGATGTAGTTGTAGCCCGACGGGCCGGCGTACATCAGGCCCTCCAGCATGGCGATGATGGCCTGGTCGTCCGGCCAGCCGCCCGTCAGCTGGTTGGCCTTCTCGATGGCCGTCTTGAGCATGTAGAGCGCCGTGTAGGCACCCTCGGCCTCGAAGTTCGGATACTCCTTCCACCGGGCGTAGTACTTCTTGACGAACTCGGCGTTGAGCGGCCACCGGTTCCCCGGCGGGTAGAGGAAGTGGTAGTTGGCGTGGACGCCGGCCACGATCCCCTCGGGATGGTCCTTGCCCAGCGCGTGCGGCGCCACCCCGAAGGCCAGCGTGGTCGCCACCTTCATCTTCTTGAAGAGGTCGTAGCGCAGGGCCTGCTTGTAGAAGGCCACGTAATCGCCGCCCCACACCGAGCAGAAGAGCAGGTCCGGCCGGGCCGAGATCGTCTTGGTGATGTGGGCGGTGAACTCGGTGGTCCCGAGCTTGGGCCACGCCTCCGACACCACCTCGATGTTGCCGCTGAGCTTCTTCATCGCGATGTTGAAGTGGTCGAAGGCGTTGCGGCCGTAGGAGTAGTCCGGGTGGATGTGCGCGATCTTGGTCACCTTCGGCCAGGCCTCGGCGGCGGCGATGGCCGCGATGACGCCGTCGGCCGACTGGATGTTCGTCAGCCGGAACACGTAGTGCGGATTGGGCACCGCCTTCTCGAACAGGAAGTCGGTGCACCCGTCGGTGAAGATCGTCAGGACCTTCAGCTCCTCGGCCACCGGGCCCAGGGCCGGCGTGTTGCCGCTGGACACGACCCCGGTGAAGCAGTCGATGTTCTCCGACAGCTTCATCCGGCGCAGCTCCTTGACGTTGGCGTCGGTGCCCGCCGCCTCGTCGGCCTTGAGCGTCTCGATCTTGCGCTTGCCCAGCAGGCCGCCCTGGGCGTTGATCTCCTCGGCGGCCAGGATGTGCCCCTTGTAGGTGGGCTCGCCCAGCACGGCGGCCGGTCCTGTGAAGAAGGTCATGTGGCCGGTCCGGTACGGCTTGTCGGGGATGTTCCCCCTGGGCGTCATCCGCGGCTGCGCCTCCGCCGCCGGCGGGGCCAGCCAGCTGCCGGCCGCGGCACCGGCGGCGCCGATGGTGACGCCGAGCTGACTGAGAAAATCACGACGGCTGACTTCCTGGGTCATGGGCTCCCCCTTTCGGGTAGCGGGTTGAGCGGGCGCGACCTGGCCTGCTCTTACGCCGCCCCCCGGGCAAAGTCAAGCCCGCCCGGCCGGCCGTCTTGCGTGACGGCCCCGTTGTCCGCATCATCGGAGGCGCCGATGAAGGCCTTGCGGGCTGCCGGGGACTGCTGTCGGGGGGTGGGCGCCGCGATCCGGCGCCGCCCGCTTCCCTTCCTGGCCGCCGCCCTGGCCACGCTCGCGCTCAGCGTGGCCCTGCCCCCGATCGTGCTGTCGGTGGCCCGCAAGCCGGTGGACTTCTTCACGATCAACCCGTGGCTGCGGCGGCTCCCCGACTACCTCGCCTCGGACGCGCCCGTCGCCGACAAGGCGGGCAAGCTCTGGCGCCTGGCCCTGTTCTGGTTCTCCGCGGACAGTCCGTACGGCGGCACCGAGTGGGGATTCGCGGTGGACGTCGCCGACCTCACGCGCATCGTCGTCACCTCGCTCCTCGTCGGCGCCTGGTTCGCCCTCTGGCTCCACGTCCGCGCGGAGGCGCGGGTGCGGGGCTGGGCGGCGCAGGCCGTCGGCCGGGGCGGCGCCCTGGGGGCGCTGGTCAGCGTGACCGGGCTCTCGACCGGGCCCTGCAGCGTCATGGGGTGCGGGGCACCGGTCCTCCCGGTCGTGGGCCTGGCCTTCGTCGGCCTGTCCAGCACCACCCTGAGCACGCTGGCCCGGCTCTCCACGCTCGCGACGGCGGCGATCCTACCGAGTCCGCGAGCCGTCGAGGAGGGCACGGATGTCCGGCGGGATGGTAGCCGCCCGTCCGGACGCGTCCATGGCCACCAGGGTCGTGC
>JBBIIW010000481.1:0-2757 GCA_037446305.1 Candidatus Rokuibacteriota bacterium | reverse complement strand
CGCCCACCCCGATCCACACGAACAGCGACAGGTTCGTCCGCTGCCCGGCCGACCGGAGATAGCGCAGGCCGAGGAACAGCTCGACCGGCAGGCTCATGCCCCGCTCCCCGGCTCGGGACCCGACTCCGGGCGCAGGTGGGGAAACAGGATGACCTCGCGGATGGACGCGACGTCGGCGAAGAGCATGGTCAGCCGGTCGATGCCGATGCCCTCCCCGGCCGCCGGCGGCATCCCGTACTCCAGGGCGCGCACGTAGTCGGTGTCGAGCCAGTGCGCCTCGTCGTCGCCCCGCGCCTGCAGCGCGGCCTGCTCCCGGAAGCGCTGGAGCTGGTCGATGGGATCGTTCAGCTCGCTGTACGCGTTGGCCAGCTCCCGGGCCCCGATGAACAGCTCGAAGCGGTCGACCAGCAGGGGATCGTCGCGCTTGGACCGGGCCAGCGGCGACAGTTCGACGGGGAAGTCGATGACGAAGGTGGGCTGCACCAGCGTGGGTTCCACCAGCGTCTCGAAGACCTCCTTCCAGAGCCGCCAGGCCACCCCGCCCTGGTCCCCGATGCCGTGCCGGGCCGCCGCCCGGGCCACCTCCCGGGCGTCGGTGGTGGGCGTCACCCGGATGCCCAGCGCCGCCGACAGCGCCTCGAAGAACGGCAGCCGGCGCCACGGCGGCGTCAGGTCGATGGCCTGCCCGCCCCAGGTGAGCTGCAGCCGGCCGAGCAGCGACTGCGCCAGCTCGCTGAAGAGCTGCTCGGTCAGGGTCATGAGATCCGTGTAGTCGGCGTAGGCCTGGTAGAACTCCAGCATCGTGAACTCGGGGTTGTGCTGGGTCGAGATCCCCTCGTTCCGGAAGCTGCGGTTGATCTCGTACACCCGCTCCAACCCGCCCACCAGCAGCCGCTTGAGGTACAGCTCGGGGGCGATGCGCAGGTAGAGGTCGATCCCCAGCGCGTTGTGGTGGGTGCGGAAGGGCCGCGCGATGGCGCCGCCGGGCACCGGCTGCATCATCGGCGTCTCCACCTCCACGAACCCGCGGGCGTCCAGGAACCGCCGGCAGCCGTCGATCAGGCGGGAGCGCAGCAGGAAGATCTCGCGGACCTCGGGGTTGACGACCAGGTCCACGTACCGCTGGCGGTAGCGGGTCTCGACGTCCTTGAGCCCGTGCCACTTCTCCGGGAGCGGCCGCAGGGCCTTGGCCAGGAACGTGAAGGCCCGCACGGCCACCGTCAGCTCCCCGGTCCGGGTGCGGAACACCTCGCCGGTGACCCCGATGAAGTCGCCCAGGTCCAGGTCGGTGAAGGTGGCGTACTCCTCGCCGAGCTGGTCGGCCCGGGCGTAGAGCTGGATGCTGCCCGTGCGGTCCTGCAGGTCGGCGAAGCAGGTCCGGCCGTGGTGCCGGAGCGCCATGATGCGACCGGCCAGGCTCACGGTGCCCGCCGCCTTCAGCGCATCGTCGCCGGCGGCGGCCAGCCGCTCCCGCAGGGGCCCCGCCCAGTGGGTCACCGGGTAGCGCCCGCCGAAGGGGTCGATGCCCCGGGCCCGCAGCTTCTCCAGCTTGGCCAGCCGCTGGCGGATCAGCTCGCTGGACTCGTCGAGGACGCTCACGCCTGGGCGCTCCGGCCCTGCAGGTAGGCCCGGATGAACGGGTCCAGGTCGCCGTCCATGACGGCCTCGACGTTGCCCACCTCGACGCCGGTGCGGTGGTCCTTCACCAGCTGGTAGGGGTGGAAGGTGTAGGTGCGGATCTGGCTGCCGAAGGCGATCTCCTTCTTCTCCCCCGTCAGCTCGGCCAGCTCCTCGCGCTGCTTCTTCTGGGCCAGCTCGTAGAGCCGGGCCTTGAGGATCCGCATGGCGGTGTCCCGGTTGCGGAGCTGCGACCGCTCGTTCTGGCACTGGACGACGATCCCGGTGGGCAGGTGGGTGATCCGGACCGCCGAGTCGGCCGTGTTGACGCCCTGGCCGCCGGGGCCGGAGGAGCGGAAGACATCCACCCGGATCTCGTCCTCCCGGACGTTGACCTCCACGTCGTCCACCTCGGGCACCACGGCCACCGAGGCGAACGAGGTCTGCCGGCGCCGCGAGGCGTCGAAGGGGGAGATGCGGATGAGCCGGTGCACGCCGGTCTCGCCCCGGAGGTAGCCGTAGGCATAGTCGCCGGTCACCTCCACGGTGGCCGACTTGATCCCCGCCTCCTCCCCGGGCAGCAGGTCCACCACCTCGGCCTTGAACCCGCTGCGCTCGCACCAGCGCAGGTACATGCGCAGGAGCATCTGGGCCCAGTCCTGGGACTCGGTGCCCCCGGCGCCGGGGTGGATGGAGAGGATGGCGGCCTTGGCGTCGTGGGGGCCGGCCAGCATGAGCTTGAGCTCGAACTCGTCCAGGGCGCTCTGGAGCCGGCTGAGGCCCTCCGCGATCTCCTTCTCCAGGCCGGCGTCCTCGCCCTCGGCGGCCAGCTCCAGCATCACCCCGAGATCCTCGGCCTGGCTGGCCAGCTCCTTGACCCGCCCCACCACCCGGGCCAGCTCCGAGCGCTCGCGGATCAGCTCCTGGGCGCGGCGGTTGTCCTCCCAGAATGTGGGCGCGGCCATCTCGGCGTCGAGCGCCTGCAGGCGCTGCTCCTTGGCCGGCAGGTCAAAGGTGCCTCCGCAGCTCGTCCACGCGGCGGCTCAGCTCCGCGGCCTCGCGCTTGTAGTCGCCGAGCACTATGCCCCCCGGGGCCCCGGCCCCCCGGCCCTCGCCGGCCGGGCGGCAGCGGGGGCCGGC
>JBBIIW010000480.1:0-2762 GCA_037446305.1 Candidatus Rokuibacteriota bacterium | reverse complement strand
CCGCGCTCCACCGGCACTTCGCCGTGCGGGAGGCCCTGCCCCGGACCGGGCGGCACTGGCCGGGCGGGGCCAGCGTGCTGGCGCTCGCTCCCGGACCGCTCCCCCGCACCGGGCGCCGGAACGACGACGCGCTCGTCCTGCGCGTCGATCACGGCAACGCCTCCTTCCTGCTCGCCTCCGACATCGGGGCCGAGACCGAGGCGCAGCTGCTCGCCAGCGGAGCGCCGGTGAGGGCCCTCGTGCTCAAGGTCGCCCACCACGGCTCGCGCAGCTCCAGCACGGCGGCGTTCCTCGAGCGGGTTCGGCCGGCCTTCGCCGTCATCTCGGTGGGCGCGCGCAACGCCTACGGCCACCCGGCGCCCGAGACGCTGGCGCGGCTGGCGGCCGCCGGGGCCCGCATCTACCGGACGGACGAGGACGGCGCGGTGCTGTTCGAGACCGACGGCCGGACCCTCACGGTCACGCGCTGGGCCACCGGGGCGGTCGAGCGCTACTGCCTGGAGCCCGAGACGCCCTGCCGGTGAGCGCCGGGCTCCGGCGGAACTTTGCTAGAATCTCGGCATTTCAGCCCCGGGGAGGACGGATTGGTCCGCATCAACGAGCACTACCTCGCCCTCAAGGCGAGCTATCTCTTCTCGGAGATCGCCCGGCGGGTCAAGGCGTTCCAGGCCCAGCACCCGGACGCCAGCCTGATCCGGCTGGGGATCGGAGACGTCACCCAGCCGCTGGCCCCGGCCATCGTGCGCGCCCTGCACGAGGCGGTGGACGAGATGGCCCGCCCGGAGACGTTCCGCGGCTACGGGCCCGAGCCGGGCTACGAGTTCCTGACCGCCCTGATCGCCGAGCGGGACTACGCCGCCCGCGGCGTGGCCGTGAGCCAGGACGAGATCTTCGTGAGCGACGGCGGCAAGACCGACAGCGCGAACATCCAGGAGATCTTCGCCCCGGACTGCGTCGTGGCCGTGATGGACCCGGTCTACCCCGTCTACGTGGACAGCAACGTCATGGCCGGGCGTGCCGGCGCTCCGGACGCCAGCGGGCGCTACACGGGCCTGGTCTACCTGCCGTGCACGGCCGAGAATGGCTTCCAGCCCGCCCTGCCCGACCGCCCGGTGGACCTGATCTACCTCTGCTACCCCAACAACCCGACGGGGGCCGTGATCAGCCGCCCGGCGCTGGGCCGCTGGGTGGACTACGCCCGCCGCCAGGGCGCGGTCATCCTGTACGACGCCGCCTACGAGGCCTACATCCGCGACGCCGACATCCCGCGCTCGATCTTCGAGATCGAGGGGGCGCGGGAGGTGGCCATCGAGTTCCGGAGCTTCTCGAAGACCGCCGGGTTCACCGGGACCCGCTGCGCCTACACGGTCGTCCCCAAGGACCTCCAGGGCCGCGCCGCCGGCGGCGAGCGCGTCAGCCTCAACGCCCTCTGGTTCCGGCGCCAGTCCACCAAGTTCAACGGCGTCCCCTACATCGTGCAGCGGGCGGCCGCCGCCGTGTACAGCGACGAGGGCCGCCGGCAGGTGCAGGCGCAGGTCGAGTACTACATGGAGAACGCCCGGATCATCCGGGAGGGCGTCGAGGCGGTGGGGCTCACG
The DNA here is from genome assembly GCA_037446305.1 of Candidatus Rokuibacteriota bacterium. GTDB lineage: Bacteria > Methylomirabilota > Methylomirabilia > Rokubacteriales > CSP1-6 > JBBIIW01. Next base: position 1,164 of record JBBIIW010000480.1, on the reverse strand, counting down.
GCCCACGGCGGGCGCAACGCCCCCTACGTCTGGGTCAAGACCCCCGCCGGCCTCGGCTCCTGGGAGTTCTTCGACCGCCTGCTGGCCCAGGCGCACGTGGTCGGCACGCCGGGCGCCGGATTCGGCCCCAGCGGGGAGGGCTACCTGCGGCTGACCGGCTTCGGCCGCCGGGAGCAGACCGAGGAGGCCGTCGAGCGCATCAAGACCCGGCTGGCGCTCTAGGGCGGGCAGGCGCCCGACCCCGGGGTTCGCAAATGCCCGTCAAGACGGGGATCTGGGACGGTTGCTCGGCCCGGCAGCGCACGGTATGCTGTGCGTGAAAACAAAGGCCGAATACCGACCGTACGGCGGGTGGCCTGCGAGGGCCTAGGCCGAGCCCCCTGAGCCGCGAGGCGACGGGGGTTTTGTTTGTCTAGCAGCCTGGCGTCTGCAAGCGACGGACGGTAGAGCCAGCGGCCTGCAGGCGTCGACGCCGATCGAGCTTCCCTTCCTCACCGTCACGGGCGAAACCGCACATCGAATCCGCCAGACGCGTGAGCGCGTTGCTTTGATCCCGAGCACCTCGTACCTTGTCCACGCGGATGCCTCGGTGCCGCAATCCGACCCCGACCGCTGCAGCCCCATGCTTTGGAAGTCCATCGATGATCACGACGACTCGGTAGTTCCGATCCGGATGGCGCTCGTCAAGGGCCCGCGCCAACGTGTGGAGTGTGGCCTCAGCGTATCTGATGGTGTCTCGATATACGGCGTAGAAGACCGATCCCTCGAGCCGAGCGTCCGCCAGCACCCGGTCGAGATAAGCGGTCTGACGATCCGGGCGCGTTGAGCCCCAGGGCATGGCGCGCTTGCCGGATATCTGCTCCACGCTCTCGAGCCACCTGAGCATCGCGTCTCGGTCCTCACGTCCCACGATGACGACGCCGACAAGAAACCACCTGCCCTTGGTATCTTGACCGGTCTCGTCGACGTAAGCGTAGATCTTCTTCGCCGGCGTCCGGCAGCGCAAACAGGAAAGGTCGGCGGCGGGGAGTCTGGAGGGTCAGCTCTCGTACGTGCGCTCGTACTGCGCGCGCAGCCGCTCCAGCTCCTCGGGGTCGAGCCGCATCCCCAGGTGCAGGCCCATCTCCCCGAGGATGGTCTTGATCTCGTTCAGCGACTTCTTGC
>JBBIIW010000479.1:0-2768 GCA_037446305.1 Candidatus Rokuibacteriota bacterium | reverse complement strand
GGCGGGTGAGGTCCACGCCGAGGGCGAGGCCCTTGACGCCCGCGGCCTCCACCTCCCGGCGGACGGCCGCGGCCTCGTCGGCCAGGATGTCGAGCACGGCGACCTGCGCGCCGGCGCGGGCCAGCCTGAGCGCGATGGCGCGGCCGATGCCGCGGGCGGCGCCGGTGACGAGCGCGGTCGATCCCTGGAGTGTCATGGAACCCCTCCTCAGCGGTCCTGCCACACCGGCTTGCGCTTCTCGACGAAGGCCCGCAGCCCCTCCTCGGCGTCCCGGGTGGCCATCAGCTCGCAGTGGTACAGCTCCTCCAGCTGGCACAGCGCCTGGTCGAAGGGCAGGCCGTGCGCGTCGCGCACGGCGCGCTTGGTCAGCCGCAGGACGGCGCCGCTCAGGGCCCGGAAGCGCCCGACCTCGTCGGCCACCGCGCCGGCCAGGCGCTCGGCGGGCACCACGCGGTCCACGAGCCCCAGGCGCTCCGCCTCGGCGGCGCCGATCACCTCGCCGGTCAGCAGCAGGCGCAGGGCGCGGGCCAGCCCGATACGGGCCGGGTAGTGCAGGGCGGCCACCGGCGGGAAGACCCCCACCTTGATCTCGGGCTGCCCGAAGGTGGCGCCCTCGGCCGCCACCACCACGTCGCAGAAGGTGGCCAGCTCGGCGCCGCCGCCCAGGGCCGCGCCCTGCACGGCCGCGATGGTCGGGCAGTCCAGCTCGTGGAGCCGGCGGAAGATCCGGTGGAAGACCTCCAGCATCGTCCGGGCCCGCGCGCCCAGATGGTCCTCCACGGCGACCCCCGCGCAGAAGGCGCGGCCCTCGGCGGCCAGGACGACGGCCTTGAGCTGCGGGCGCTTCACGGCCGTCTCCAGACCGGCCGCCAGCGCCTCCAGCATGTCGATGGTCAGGACGTTGAGCGGGGGGCGGGCCAGCGTCAGCCGCAGGACGTCGCCCTCGTCGGTCACCTGGACGCCCTGGCCCTGGCTCATGGCGCCCATCCGCCGAGCAGCACGGGCTCGCCGCAGGTCCGGCAGAGGACGGGGTCCTCGGGCCAGTGCGTGGTGCCGCAGATCGGACACGTCACCGGCAGCTCGTCGGGGCGGTCATCGAGGAGCGGACTGGGGGTTCCCCTGGGCTCGTTCATGGCGTTGCTCCTTCGCGGCGGAGATCGAGCACCCGCCGGGCCTTGCCCACGCTGCGCTCGAGCGTCCTCGGCGGCACGAGCGTCACGGCGGCGGTCAGCCCGATCACCTCGTGGAGGCGCCGGCGGGCGCGCTCGGCCAGCCCCGGCACGCCCTCGGCGCGCGTCTCCACGCGGACCTCCAGCGTGTCCAGCGAGCCCTCCCGGCGCACCACCAGCAGGTAGTGCGGCTCCAGCTCGGGCACCTGCAGCAGCGCGTGCTCGACCTGGGACGGGTAGACGTTGACACCCCGGATGATCAGCATGTCGTCCGTGCGCCCGGTGATGCGCCGGATCCGCACCAGCGTGCGCCCGCACGGGCAGGCGCCCGGCTCGATGGCCGTCAGGTCGCCCGTCCGGTACCGGATGACCGGCAGCGCCTCCTTGGTCAGGGTGGTGAGGACCAGCTCGCCGGTGGCACCCGGCGGCAGGGGCTGGGCCGTGGCCGGGTCGAGGATCTCGGGCAGGAAGTGGTCCTCGGCCACGTGCATGCCGCTGCGCTCGGGGCACTCGACGCTCACGCCGGGGCCGATCACCTCGCTGAGGCCGTAGATGTTCAGGGCCACGAGGTCGAGCCGGCTCTCCAGCGCCGCCCGCATGCCCTCGGTCCACGGCTCGGCGCCGAAGAAGCCGACCCGCAGCCGCAGGTCCTTGGCGCTCAGCCCGGCCTCGTCCAGCGCCTCGGCCAGGTGCAGGGCGTAGGAGGGCGTCGAGCAGAGGACGGTGGAGCCGAGGTCCACCAGCGCGGTCAGCTGGCGCTCGGTGAACCCGCCCGAGATCGGGATGACGGCCGCGCCCAGGCGCTCGGCCCCGTAGTGGAAGCCCAGCCCGCCCGTGAACAGGCCGTAGCCGTACGCGTTGTGGACGACGTCCTCGGGGCCCACGCCGCCCATGGCCAGCGTCCGGGCCATGACCTCCGTCCACGTGTCGAGATCCCGCCGGGTATAGGCGACCACGGTGGGCTTGCCGGTGGTGCCGGAGGAGGCGTGGATGCGCACCACCGCCTCCCGGGGGACGGCCAGCATCCCGTAGGGGTAGGTGTCGCGGAAGTCCGTCTTGACCGTGAAGGGCAGCCGGCCCAGGTCGGCGAGCGAGCGCAGGTCCTCGGCCCGCACGCCGGCGGCCTTCAGCCGCTCGCGGTAGAGGGGCACCCGGTCGGCGACCCAGCCGACGACGCGGCGCAGGCGCTCGAGCTGCAGGGCCTCGAGCTCGGCTCGGGAAAGGCGTTCGATGGCCGGAGAGGCGTTCATCACGTGACCTCCTGGGGCAGGAGCGTGAGGCCGTACGCGCGCGCGTCCGCGGCGTCGCCGGCGGCGGCCTCGAGCAGGGTCCCGCCGGGCCCGAGGGTGTACCGGCGGTCGGCGATGCGGGACGCGGCCCGGGCGTTCTGCTCGACCAGCAGCATCGTGAGGCCGCCGGCCTTCAGGTCGGCCAGGACCCGGAAGATCTCGCGGACGACCAGCGGGGCCAGGCCCACCGAGGGCTCGTCCAGCAGCAGCAGCCGCGGCCGGGCCATCAGCGCGCGCCCGATCGCCACCATCTGCTGCTCGCCGCCGGACAGCGTGCCCGCCGGCTGCCGGAGCCGCCCGCGCAGGGCGG
>JBBIIW010000478.1:0-2774 GCA_037446305.1 Candidatus Rokuibacteriota bacterium | reverse complement strand
CCGCCGGCCATCCCGCAGGCGCCGTGACGCACGCCATCGCCGGCCGTGTTGGCCACCGCCGGCTCGCGGGCCTCGACCACGAACTCGAGCGTGGCGCCCACGCCGCCCCGGAAGCGCCCGGCGCCGCCGGAGTCGGGCCGGAACTCGTGACGCCGGAAGAAGAGCGGGAAGCGGGCCTCGGTCACCTCGATGCTGCCGAACTTGATCCCGCCCGCCGCCTGCCACTCGCCGGCCGTGGGCCAGCCGTCGCCGGCCGAGGAGGCGCCCCCGCCGGGGCGGGCCTGGAACATGTGCCAGATGAACGGCCGCCCGGTCCGGGGGTGCGTCCCCTGGATCGCGATCCGGAAGCGCCGCCCCCACCCCGCCATGGCCCGCTCGGGGCAGGCCGGCGCCAGCGCCTTGATGACCGCCTCGGCGATCTCCTGGGCGCAGTGGTTGGTGCAGAGGGTCACCGGCGCCGGCGGCCGGGCCCAGGCCACCGTGCCCTCGCGGGCGATGACCCGGAGCGGCCGGAAGGCGCCGTCGTTCTTCGGGATGTCGGGATCGATCAGGTAGGCCAGCGCCATCGCCACCGCGGCCCGCATGTTGGCGTAGGACGAGTTGATGAACGAGGCGACCTGGGGGTGGCAGTCGCTGAGGTCCACCGCGAGGTCGGAGCCGCGCTTGGTGACCACGGCCCGGATCCCGATGTCCCGGTGACCGCGGCCGTCGTCATCCAGCCAGGCCTGGCCGCGGCAGACGCCGTCCTTCCAGGCCGCGATGCAGGCCCGGGTCCGGCGCTCGGCGCTGTCGAGCACCGCCTCGATGCCGGCCAGCGTCCGCTCCACGCCGTACTCGGCGAGCAGCGCGCCCAGCCGGCGCTCGCCCAGCCGGGCGGAGCCGATCATGGCGGCCAGGTCGCCCCGGAAGTCGCGCGGGTGCCGGACGTTGGTGGCCAGCATCTGCAGCACGTCCTCGCGCAGCGCGCCCCCGTCGTAGAGCCTGAGCGGCGTGATGCGCAGCCCCTCCTGCCAGATCTCGGTGGCCCCCGGGTTGTACGCGCCGTGGGTGGCCCCGCCGATGTCCGACTGGTGCGAGCGGTTGACGGACCAGAAGCGCAGCCGGCCGTCGGCGAACACCGGCACGAACGCCGTGAGGTCGGGCAGGTGGTTGTTGCCGTGGTAGGGGTCGTTGAGCAGGAAGACGTCGCCCGGCCGGACGCGGTCGCCGAAGAACGCGCGCACGGAGGCGACCGCCCACGGCAGGGCGCCGACGTGGATCGGCACGTGCTCGGCCTGGGCCACCAGGCGGCCCTCGGGGTCGCAGAGGGCGGTCGAGAAGTCACGGCTGGAGTTGAGGATCTGCGAGTACGACGTGCGGAGCATGGCCTCGCCCATCTCGGCCACGATGGCGTGCAGGCGATGCTGGATCACCGAGACGGTGATGGGATCGACCGCGGGCGCCACGCGCGAATTATAGCCCGGTGCCCGCGCCGTCCCGCCGCTTCCGGGCCGGACGACTACTTCGGGCCGATCAGCTTCGCCGGCGGCAGCACGATCACCGTCCCCCCGAACCCGGGCGGGATGATGATGGTGGAGCCGGGCTGGATGTGCCCCTTGCCGGCGAGCGGGCGGCCCACGAGGACGGTCCCGGGGACCACCACGAAGCCCGGACTCACGAAGCCGGGCGCGCAGCAGGCGCCGGCGACGAACCCGGGGCCGGGGAAGAACAGCGGGTGGCCGAAGCCGAACCCGAAGCCCACGCCGATCTGGCCGTTCACGGGCGTGATGGCGCCGCCGGCGAGGCCCGGCCCGATGGGCCCGCCGACGATGGTGGACCCGATGGCGCCGCCGACGACGACCGATCCGGCCGGGGCCGGGGCCGGCAGGGCGAGGAGCAGGAGAGCACCGACGAGGAGCGCGCGGCCAGGCACCGAACGCAGCATGCCACGGACCTCCCGGGGACGTGTGGCTCCAGTGTACCGCGCCCGGGGCGCCGGCACGAGGCGCGCCGCGCCGGATCGGGTGCCGACCGGCGAACGTCGCGTCACTGCCGGGCGCCCGGCGCCGCCGCCCCGGCGTCGATCCCGCGCTCGAGGAACCTCAGCGCCACCGCCGCGTGCATGGCGACCCCGTGCGCCAGCACCGCCTCGTTCACCTGCATGCGCGCCGAGTGGTTCGGCCACGCCGGCTCCCCGGCGGGCGGCGTGCCGAGGAAGGCCATCGCCCCCGGCACCCGCTGCAGGACGTAGGAGAAGTCCTCGCTGCCCATGATGGGGTGGCTCATGGTCTGCACGCGCTCGGGGCCCAGCAGCTCGCGCGCGGTGTCCAGCACGAAGGCGGCGAACGCGTCGTCGTTGACGGTGACGGGGTAGCCCGCGATCAGCTCGACCTCGGCCGTCGCCCCGTGGGCGGCGGCGATGCCCTCCGCCACCCGCCGCACGGCGTCCAGGACCCGCGCGCGGGTCGCCTCCGAGCAGGACCGGATGGTGCCGAGCAGGCTGGCGGTGTCCGGGATCACGTTGCGGGTGGTCCCGGCCTCGATGCGGGCCACCGTGATGACCGCCGGGTCGAAGGCGTTGACGCGGCGGGTGACCAGCGTCTGGAAGGCCTGGACGATCTCGCAGGCGATGGGGATGGGATCCAGGCAGTCGTGCGGGGCCGAGGCGTGGCCGCCCTGGCCCCGCACGGTGACCTTCAGCGTGTCGCCGGCGGCCATGGCCGGCCCCGGCCGGGTCGCCACCACCCCGGCCGGCACGCGCGCCCCGACGTGGATCGCGAAGGCCGCCGAGGGCG
>JBBIIW010000477.1:0-2777 GCA_037446305.1 Candidatus Rokuibacteriota bacterium | reverse complement strand
GCTCGAGGCGTGCCGGCTCACGGCCCGCCAGCGGCGCTTCGCCGAGGAGCTGGCCGAGAAGGTCCGGGAGGCGGCGGCCATGAAGACCGCCTTCGTGGCGCTCGCCTCGCACGAGCTGCGGACGCCGCTGACGGCGCTGCTCGGCTTCAGCGAGCTGCTGGCCTGCCGCCCGCTGCCGCCGGACGAGGTGCGCCGCCAGGCCGGCGTCATCCGGCGGGAGGCCCGGCGGCTGACCCGCCTGATCGACGACTTCCTCGACCTGGCGCGCCTCGAGCGCGGCGTGCCGCCGCCGCTGCGGATGACCGCGGTGCCGGTGGCGGCCGCGCTCCAGGAGGTCGCCGAGCTGTTCCGCCACGCCGGCGCCACCCATCCGCTGATCGTGGAATGCCCGGAGGGCGTGCCGCCGGTGCGGGCGGACGCCCACGCGCTCGAGCGCATCCTGGCCAACCTGATCGCGAACGCCACGAAGTACTCGCCGGCCGGGCGCCCGGTCGCCGTGCGGGCGACCGCGGCCGGGGCCGCGGTCGTCTTCGTCGTCGACGACCAGGGCCCCGGCATTCCGCCCGAGGTCCTGCCGCGCATCTTCGATCCGTACTACCGGGCGCCGGCCACGGCGAACACCACGGCCGGCCTCGGCCTCGGCCTGGCGGTGGTGAAGACGCTGGTGGAGGCGCAGGGCGGGACGATCGGCGTCGAGAGCGAGCGCGGCCGCGGCACGCGCGTGACGTTCCGGCTGCCCGCCTTCCTTGACCTGCCCCGGACGCGCGTGTAACCTTGCTTGGCTATGCCGAAGCGCGATGAGATCGCCGACCGGATGGCCGAGGCGGTGCTCAAGCGGCTGACGGGCCGCAAGATCGTCGAGGCGAGGGACGAGTCGGCGGCGCGCGCGGCCATCCGCCACGTCATCCTCGACAACATCCAGGCCGAGGAGCGCATCGAGGCCGACGCCCGCCAGATCCTGCTGGAGCACGCCAAGGCGATCAAGGAATCCGCCGTCGACTACCGGCAGCTGCTGGGGAAGGTCAAGGAGAAGCTGGCGCGCGAGCGGGGATTCATCCTGTGATGCGGATGAGCCGCGAGCGCATCTTTCACCTGGCCGATCTCATCATCAAGGAGCTGGGGGCGGTGCCGGGCCTGACGGTGCGCGCGCCCGAGGACCTGCGGACGGAGATCGTGCGGGCCCTCAGCGAGGAGTCCAAGCTCGAGGAGTCCATCGACGGCGAGGTGCGGAAGATCCTGGCCTCCTACGCCCGGCCGGCGCCCGAGGGCAGTCCCCAGTGGGAGGTGCTGTACCAGAAGACGCGCGAGGAGGTCCGGCGCCGCCGGTTCCGGCTGTGACGCGCCTGGTCGTCGGCATCACCGGCGCCACCGGCTCCATCTACGGCATCCGGCTCCTGCAGGTCCTGCAGGGGTACCCCGAGGTCGAGACGCACCTGGTCATCTCCCGCCCGGGCAAGCGCACCATCGTCGAGGAGACCGATTTCGGCGTGGCCGAGGTCGAGGCCCTGGCCGGCCACCGCTACGACAACAACGACATCGGCGCCGCCATCGCCTCCGGCTCGTTCCGCACGGCCGGCATGGTCATCGCGCCCTGCTCGATCAAGACGGCGGCCGCCGTGGCCTCCTGCCATTCCGAGAACCTGATCGCGCGCGCGGCCGACGTCACCCTGAAGGAGGGCCGGCCCCTGGTCATGCTGGTGCGCGAGACGCCCCTGCACGTCGGCCACCTGAAGATGATGCTGGCCCTGGCCGAGATGGGCGCGGTGGTGCTGCCGCCCATGCCGGCCTTCTACAACCGCCCCGCGGACCTGGACGACATCGTCAACCACACCATCGGCCGGGTGCTCGACCGGCTCAATCTGCCCCAGACGCTGGTGGCGGAGTGGAAGGGGAGGAGTCCCCGGCTGCCCGGCCGCGCCGTCGGTGCCTGAGCTCTCGGTCGTCATCCCCGTCCACGACGAGGAGGAGAGCCTGCTCCCGCTGTGGGACGAGCTGCGGGCCGTGCTCGACCGGCTGGGGCTGAGCGCCGAGGTGATCTTCGTGGACGACGGCAGCCGGGACCGCAGCGCCGAGATCGTCCGCGCGCTGCGCGAGCGCGACCGGCGGGTGCGCCTCATCCGCCTCAAGCGCCAGGCCGGGGAGACGGCGGCCACCGATGCCGGCCTGCGGGCGGCCGGCGGGCGCTGGATCGTCACCATGGACGCCGACCTGCAGAACGATCCGGCCGACATTCCCGCGCTGCTGGCGCCGCTGGACCGGTGGGACGCCGTGAGCGGCTGGCGGGTGAACCGGAGGGCCGGCGACGGCTGGCGGCGGCGCGTGTCGTCGCGCATCGCCAACGCCGTGCGCAACGCGGTGACCGCCGACACCCTGCACGACAGCGGGTGCACCTTCCGGGCCTTCCGCCGGGAGTGCGTGCGCGAGCTGACGCTGTATCGCGGCCTCCACCGCTTCATCCCGACCCTGCTGCGGATGCGCGGCTTCCGGGTCCTGGAGGTGCCGGTGCGCCACCGCCCGCGGCGCTTCGGGCGGTCCAAGTACGGCCTCTGGAACCGGGCCCCGGTCGCCCTGGCCGACCTGCTCGCGGTCCGCTGGATGCAGTCGCGCGCCCTGCGGTACGAGATCGCCGAGGACCTGGGCGGGTGAAGGTCCTGCTGGTGGGCCTGGGACGCTGGGGCGAGAAGCACCTGCGCGTGCTCCTGGAGCTGGGCGCCGAGCCCTGGGTGGCCGATCGCGCCCCGGCGCGCCGGGCCCGGGCCCGGGCCCAGGGCGTGCCG
>JBBIIW010000476.1:0-2783 GCA_037446305.1 Candidatus Rokuibacteriota bacterium | reverse complement strand
CGCACCTCGTCCTCCGGCACGAAGACGAAGGCCCGGAAGCGGAGCGCCACGAAGCGGCGCCGGCGCGCCTCCTGGGCGGCCAGGGCGGGGCCCCAGGCGCGCTCGATCCCGGCCGCCTCGAGCCAGCGGGCGAGGGCGTCCGGGCCACCGGCCCCGGCGATGGCGGCCTGCCAGACCTCCTCCACCTCGGCGTCGGTGGGCGCGATCCCGAGTCGTTCGGCCTCGGCGACCGCCAGCCGGGCCTCGACCAGGCGGTCCACCTCGGAGCGCGTGATGGGCGCCGACGACGGCTGGAGCTCGAAGGCCCCCAGCGCCCGCGCCAGCGCGACGTCGCTGGCCGTCACCAGGCGGCCCTCGACTTCCGCCAGCACGGCGTCCAGGAAGGTCTGGCCGTGGGCGGCGGCCGCCAGCAGCGCCAGGCCGAGCGCGAGCGCGGTCGCCCTCACGTCAGAACGGGTACCCGATGGCGATGGAGAACCGCCACTTCTGCGCGTCGCCGTGGACGCGGTCGAGAGGGTAGCCGGCGTCCACCCGGATCGGGCCGATCGGCGTCGTCACCCGCAGGCCGGCGCCGGCGCCCGTGCGCAGCGCGCCCGTCCCCAGGTCGCCGGCGTCCGCCGTCACCGCGCCGCTGTCCACGAACAGGGCTCCGCCCAGCCAGCGCCACAGCGGAAACCGCCACTCGGCGTTCAGCACCACCAGCCCGTTGCCGCCCAGGGGGTTGTCGTCGGCGTCGCGCGGCCCGAGCCGCCGCTCGCGGTAGCCGCGCACCGTCGTGCTGCCGCCGGCGAAGAAGCGCTCCTCGATGGGCAGGTTCGGGGTGTCGCCCAGGGGCGTCGCCAGCCCCAGGCGCGCGGAGAGCGCGAGCACGGTGGGCGGCGGCCAGGGGATGAACCAGTGGGTCTCGAGCCGCGTCTTGAGGAAGTCGACCTCGCTGCCGAGGGGCCCGGCAGCCCCCTGCACGGCCAGGAGGTGGAAGGAGCCGCGGCGCGGGTCGAGCGGGTCGTCGCGGCGCTCCAGCGTCAGCTCGGGGGTGAGGCTGGCGACGAGCTCGCGGCCGCGGACGATGTCCTCGGGGGCCAGCGTGGGGTCCACGTCGAAGCGGTTCACCAGCGACAGCCCGTAGCGGAGGCGGGTGGCCAGGCCGGGCAGCCATGTCTCCAGGGTACGCTCGGCCGCCAGCGCCAGCGTGGAGCGCTCGAACTGCCAGCCGATCTCCTCCCGCCGCTCGTGCGACAGGTTCGCGTCCCCGCGCCAGCGCGTCCCGAACAGGGTGGGCACCAGGTAGGTCAGGTCGCCGCGCTCTCCCCGCTCGCTGGCCCGCAGGCGGAGGGCCAGCTTGTGGCTGGTGCCGAAGAGGTTGTCGTGGCCGCCCTCCACGAAGGCCCGGAAGCCCTCGAAGGTGCTGTAGCCCAGGCCGAAGGCGACGTGCCAGGGCCGCCCCTCGCGGACGGTGATGCGCACGTCGGCGTAGGGAGCCGGCGGCGGGCGCAGCGGCTCCACGTCCACGCGCTCGAAGATCCCCAGGGCGCTCAGCCGCCGCTGGGCCTCCAGCAGCGCCTCGGGGTTCAGCGGCTCGCCCTCGGCGAAGGGCAGCTCGCGGCGCACGACGGCCTGGCGGGTCAGCGTGAGCCCGGCGATGACGAGGCGTCCGATCCGGGTCTGCGGGCCTTCCTCGATGCGGTAGGCGAGGTCCACCAGGCCGTCGCGCCGCGCGGCGTCCACCTCCACGCGGGCGGCGTGGTAGCCGTGACGCGCGTAGCGGCGCTCCAGCACCCGGCGCCCCTCCTCCGCCAGCGCGGGGTCCCACGGCGCCCCGGCCCGTAGCGGCACCGCCTCGCGGAGCGTCTCCGGCGCGAAGGCCTCGGCGCCCTCGACGCGCACCGACCCCACGTGGACCCGCGGGCCCTCCTCGACCGGGATGACGATGCGGGCCCGGCGGCGGTCGTCGGAGAAGGTGACCTGCGCGGGGCCCACCCGCGCGTCGGGCAGGCCCTCGGCCTCGAGCAGCCGGCGCACCGCGCGCAGGTCCTGCTCCAGCGCCTCCGCGCTGAAGACGCCGCGTTCGAGGAGCCCGCGCGGGCGCGTGCGGAGCTGGCCGAGCACCCGGTCCTCGCGCAGCGCGGTCAGGCCCGTGATGGCCACCGACTCCACCGTCACCCGGGGGCCCTCGGCCACGTCGAAGCGGACGGCGGCCTCGCCGTCCGCCGGCTCGACCCGGCCCTGGACCTCCGCGAAGGGATACCCCGCCTCCCGGTAGGCGGCCTCCACCTGGCGGGCGCTGGCCGCCACCTCGTGCTCGTCCACGATCCCGGTGTGCGGGAAGGTGAGCCGCTCGCGGAGGCGGGCCTCCGGCAGCGCGTGGACGCCGGTGAACGTCACGTCGAAGCGCCGGCCGGCGTCCACGTTCAGGACGATGGCCACGCGGCTGGTGGCCGGGTCCGGGACGGGCTGTTCCGCGTCCACGCGGGCCTCGAAGTACCCGGCCTCGCGGACGCGGCGGCGGGCCGCGTCCACACCCTCCTGCAGGGCCCGCTCGCCGAACCGGTCCCCGGCCTCGAGCCCCAGCGCCTGGCGCGCCAGCACGCCGGCCTCGGGCCGGTCGGCCCGGATCTCGACGCGGCCCACCCGCGCCCGCTCGCCGGCCTCGACCGCGAACGTCACGTCCCGGGCGTTCGTGGCCGGGTCGGTCCGGATCTCCGCCGTCACCCGGGCAGCCAGAAAGCCCTCCCGCCGCAGGCGCGCCAGCAGGCGCTCGCGGGCCCGGTCGAGGTCGGCCGGCG
>JBBIIW010000475.1:0-2783 GCA_037446305.1 Candidatus Rokuibacteriota bacterium | reverse complement strand
CGCCCCGATCAAGGGCAAAGGGCGCCGCGGCCGGGCAAAGGCGAAACGCCCCGGGCCGGCGCAAGCCCCCGGGGAAACCGGGCCCATCCATCGTCTCCGCCGTCCCGGCCGCGATGCCCGCCGGCGTGCAGCGGACGGTGGACGACATCCTGGCCGACGTCCGCGCCCGGGGCGACGCCGCGCTGGTGGAGCTGACCGCCCGGCTGGACGGCTTCGCGGCCCGGACCCCGGCCGAGCTGGCGATCGCGCCCGAGGAGTTCGCCGCCGCCGGGGCGCTGCTCCGCCCCGAGGTGCAGGCGGCCCTGGCCTACGCGGCGGACCGGATCGAGCGGTACCACACCGCGACCCTGCCCAAGTCCTGGCGCATCACCGACGAGAACGGCTCGGTGCTGGGACAGGAGGTGCGCCCGCTCGAGCGGGTGGGCATCTACGTGCCCGGCGGCCGCGCGGCGTATCCCTCGACCGTGCTGATGACCGCCGTCCCGGCCCGGGTGGCGGGCGTGGAGGACATCGTGCTCGTCACCCCGCCGGCGCCCGACGGCGGGGTGGAGCCGACCGTGCTGGCGGCGGCGCACCTGGCCGGCATCACCGAGGGCTACCGGCTGGGGGGGGCCCAGGCCGTCGCGGCGCTGGCCTTCGGCACCTCCCTGATCCGCAAGGTGGACAAGATCGTCGGCCCCGGCAACATCTACGTAGCGCTGGCGAAGAGCCGCGTGTTCGGCGAGACCGGCATCGACGTCATCGCGGGCCCCAGCGAGGTGGTGGTGGTCGCCGACGCGTCCGCGGACCCCGCCTGGATCGCGGCCGACCTGCTGGCGCAGGCCGAGCACGACCCGATGGCCCGCGCGGTCCTGATCACCGACGCGCCCTCGCTGGTGCCGGCCGTCGCCGCCGCCCTGGACGAGCAGCTGGCCCGGCTGCCGCGACGCCCGATCGCCGCCGACGCGCTGGCCGCGCACGGAGCCCTGGTGACCGTCGCCTCGCTCGACGTGGCGGTCGAGCTGGCCAACCGTCTGGCCCCGGAGCACCTGGAGCTGCTGGTCCGGGCACCCCAGCCCCTGCTGGCGCGCGTGCGTCATGCCGGCGCCGTCTTCCTCGGCGGGCAAACGCCCGAGGTCGTGGGCGACTATGTCGCGGGGCCCAGCCACGTCCTGCCCACGGCCGGCGCCGCCCGGTTCTCGTCGCCGCTGGGCACCGAGGACTTCGTCAAGCGGACGAGCGTCATCGAGTACTCGCCCCAGGGGCTGCTGGCGGCGCTGCCCCACCTCCGGGCGCTGGCCGACGTGGAGGGGCTGGGCGGGCACCGGGCCGCGGCCGAGGTGCGGGTGAGCCGGAGACAGCGAGCGGAGGCGTCATGAGCGGCACGGGGGGGAGCCGGCAGGCGAGGGTCGAGCGCAAGACCCGGGAGACCGAGGTCGCCGTCCACCTCAACCTGGACGGCACGGGCGCGGCCAAGGTGCGCACGCCCATCCCGTTCTTCAGCCACATGCTGGAGGCGTGGGCCAAGCACGCCTTCGTGGACCTGACGCTGGAGGCCACGGGCGACGTCGACGTGGACATCCACCACACCGTCGAGGACGTCGGCATCGTCCTGGGTCAGGCCCTGCGGCAGGCGCTGGGCGACAAGCGCGGCATCGCCCGCTTCGGGACCGCCTTCGTGCCGATGGACGAGGCGCTCGTGCAGGCCTCGGTGGACATCTCCGGCCGGCCCTACCTCGTCTTCTCGGTGCCGGTGGCACGGACCCGGGTGTCGAATTTCGATCTGGACATGCTGCCCGAGTTCTTCCGGGCCTTCGCCTTCAACGCCGAGATCACGCTGCACGTCACCATGCACGCCGGCCACAACCTCCACCACATCAGCGAGGCCGTCTTCAAGGCCGTCGCCCGGGCCGTGGCCGAGGCGGCCCGGATCGACCCGCGCGCGGCAGGTCTCGTGCCGTCCACCAAGGGGGCCCTGTGATCGCCGTGATCGACTACGGCCGGGGGAATCTCGGCTCGGTGGAGAAGGCGTTCGGCCGGCTCGGCCTGCCGGCCCTCGTGACGCAGGATGCGGCCGAGGTGGACCGGGCGGCGGCCGTCGTCCTGCCGGGGGATGGCGCCTTTCACGATGCGATGGCCAGCCTCGACCGGCTGGGCCTCACGCCCGCCCTGCGGCGGGCCCTGGACGGCCGCCGGCCGTTCCTCGGCATCTGCCTCGGCTACCAGCTGCTCTTCGCGCGCAGCGACGAGTTCGGCGAGGGCGAGGGCCTGGGGGTGCTGCCCGGGCACGTGCGGCGCTTTCCCCCCGGCCGCAAGGTCCCGCACATGGGGTGGAACCGGGTGGAGCACGGCGGCCGCCTGCGGCTGTTCGACGGCATCCCGGACGGCGCGCACTTCTACTTCGTGCACTCGTACTACCCGGCCAGTGTCGGGGAGGTGCCCGCGGCCTGGTGCGACTACGGGGTCCGCTTCGCGGCGGCCATCGAGCACGGCCGGATCTGCGCCACCCAGTTTCACCCCGAGAAGAGCCAGCGCTGGGGGCTCAGGCTGCTGGAGAACTTCGCCGCGCTGGTGCGGCAGGCCGCGGGCGGCCGGCGTCCGTGCTCCTGATCCCGGCCATCGACCTGCGCGGCGGCCGCTGCGTCCGCCTGCGACAGGGCCGCGCGGACGAGGAGACCGTGTTCGGCGACGATCCGGTGGCCATGGCCCGGCGCTGGGTGGCCGAGGGGGCGGAGCGTCTGCACGTCGTGGACCTCGACGGCGCGTTCGCCGGCGCCCCGCGGCAGACGGCGCTCGTCGCGGCG
>JBBIIW010000474.1:0-2797 GCA_037446305.1 Candidatus Rokuibacteriota bacterium | reverse complement strand
GGCGGACTTGATCGCCTTGTCGTCGGCGTTGCGGTCGACGCCGAGGATCTTGTAGTAGTCCTTGAACTCGACGGCCATCCCAAGGAAGTGTAGCAGACGCTGTGAGTCCCGCGGGGTCGCGGGGTCCGACGAAGTCCTCCGGAGGCGGCCACACCACCGGGCCCCGTCCCCTGGTCGAGCTGATCGCCAGGCGTTGGCGAACGGCGCGCCGCGGGCGCGGTCTCACGCTGCCTGTCGGAGCCCTTCCTGTCGCGGCTCGAGCGGGCGCAGGTCACGTACCAGCCGGTGGCCGCGGCGTGGGACGAGTCACCGTGCCTGACGAAGGCGGCGGCGGCGTGGCTCGTCGCCAGGCAGCCGAAGGTTCTCGGCTATGACTTCGCCCAGGAGGAGAAGGGCGCGGCCATCGGGTACGAGAAGGCCGCGGAGATCCTCCAGAGCGCGATGCCGGTGCACCGCACGATCCTGCCGAAGGTCGTCTATCGACCAGATCCCGTCGAGGGTCAAGGTGATCGCGCTGCCCGCCAAGTGGAAGACGGAGTCGGCGCCGGCGCGTGTCATCGCCCTGCTGGACGGGTGAGAAGGGGCCGAGGCGCCGAGGACGACGCCCACGTGGCGTTCGGGCCCGGGCGGCTGGACTCCGAGACGCCGTAGCCCAGGAGCGGCGACGACGAAGCCCTCCCAGACCGAGGCGCGCTGGCGTCGGGGCAGGCTGTCCCGCGCGCGCCGCCGTGACCTTCCCTGTCACAGGAGCCGGGTACCGTGACCGGGTCATGACAGGTCTGAGCGTCTTGAACTGCTGCGGGACCTGCTCCAGAATCCTGGCCCGTGCCGAAGGGCGTGGTTACCGTCTCCCGATCACGCGGGGGCCGGGGCTTCCGGCCCGTGGCCCTTTGTCTGGCCGGCCTGTCACCCGCCGTCGTGACGGAGACGCTGTTCGGTCTGGCCGTGGCCCGGCGCCCGCCGGTGATCCCCGATGAGGTCCACATCCTGACCACGGGAGCCGCGTACCCATCGGTGGCCGGGCGGCTGCTCGGGCCGGAGGGCGCGCTGGCCCGGCTGCGCCGGGACTACCGCCTCCCTGCCGACCGGCTGCGCTGCGACCCGAGCCGGGTCCACCTGCTGCGAGACGGGCGCGGCCGGCCGATCGATGATATCCGCTCGGCGCTCGGCAGCCGCGCGGCCGGCGAGTGCATCCGGTCGGTGGTCCGGCAACTCGCCCACGACCCGGCCACGGAGCTGCACTGCTCGCTGGCCGGGGGCCGCAAGACCATGAGCGCCTTGCTGGCGACGGCCCTCCAGCTCCATGGCCGGCCTCAGGACCGGCTCTACCACGTGCTCGTCAGCGAGCCGTTCGAGCGCGTTGCGGACTTCCTTTACCCGCCACGCCGTCCCGTCCGGTGCCGGGTGGACGGCCGGTGGGTGAGCACCCGGCAGGCGCAGGTGGTGCTGGTCGAGATCCCGTTCGTCGCCCTGGGCACGGTCACGCGCCGGCTGGGGTACGAGGAGCTGGACCTGGAGGCGCTGGCCGCCGAGCTGGAGGCCGAGGCGACCGGACGCCTGAGCCCCGACCCCCTCGTGGTGGACCTCGAGGCCCGGCAGGTCCTGATCGGCGACCGGCCGGTGCGCCTTCCCCCGCGGGAGCTGGCTCTCTACGT
This sequence comes from Candidatus Rokuibacteriota bacterium, assembly GCA_037446305.1. GTDB lineage: Bacteria > Methylomirabilota > Methylomirabilia > Rokubacteriales > CSP1-6 > JBBIIW01. The sequence goes on along the minus strand of JBBIIW010000474.1, from coordinate 1,142 downwards.
TCTCTACGCCGAGGCGAGGCGCGCGTGTCGCCGCGCGAGCTGCGGGGAGGGCGACCGCTGTGAGCGGTGCCATCTCGGCGACGACGAGATCCACGACCGGCGCGAGCGGTTGTGCGGGCTCTACACGCATGCCGGCGGGCGGGGGCGCCCGGGCTGGGCCGAGGCTTCTGCGGAATCGGCGGACGCGCTCGACGCGTTCCGCGCCTGGCTGCTCCAGACGCGAAGTCGGATCAACGACGCGATCAGGCGCGCTCTGGGGCCCGGGCCAAGGGGCGCGCGGTACGCGGTCGCCCCGATGGACCGGACCGGAGGCGACCGGCGCGGGCGCCGGGGGCTCGGCGTACCGCCGGGGGCCATCACGGTGCGCGTGGGCCGGGCTCGCGCGGCCGCGGGCTGACGGGGAGTGGAAGCGCGTGATCCTCACCCTGATGCCCAGGACCTCAACGCGAGCCACCGCGAGGGCGACACCGGGCGCGCACGCTCGGCCAGACCCGTCTCACGGCGCAAGTCCGTCTCGAGCTTGCGGCCTGGCGTCGGAACGAGCGCCGGGTCTTCCCGAGGCTGCCGCAGGCGTGATGGGCCGGGCGCGCGGCCGTCGCAACGTTGCGGGCCCGGCCGGACACGTTGCGGGGCTGCGCGGGCCGCGCCTGGGGCGCTATGGTGCCGGTGTCTGCGGGCGCACGACGTGGACGCCGAGGCCCTCGACCCGATCCCGAGCGTGATCGCGCCTCGCGCCCGCCCGCCGCGGTGGTCGCTTCCGGAGGCCGCCCCGGGCGGGCCGCGCTCGTCTGGTGAGGGCGCCAGGACGAGGGGGAGAGCCGATGGTGGAACCTGAATCCGATCGCGCGTCTGCGTCGGCGCCCCGCGGACCCGAGCCGCACGCCGCGCGCGCGTGGATCGAGGTCGACATGGGGACGTTCCTGCGCCAGCTCCGCATCGCGCGACGACGGGTGCGGCTGCGCGCCGCGGGTGACCTGCGCCTGCCCGCATTCAAGGGGGCGCTCTGGCACTCCGTGGTCGGGGCCGCGCTCAAGCGGCTGGTGTGCACGGTGCCGCCAGGCGCGTGCGCACCGTGCCCCGAGCGTCGTACCTGCGCCTACCCCGCGCTCTTCGAGGCGCGGTCCGACGATGGCTCGGGGCCG
>JBBIIW010000473.1:0-2801 GCA_037446305.1 Candidatus Rokuibacteriota bacterium | reverse complement strand
GCCGACGGCCTGCTGCAGCTCGTGGGCCTGCCGGGCCAGGTCGGCCGCTTCCGGGCCTGCCGTCTCCGGCGCGCGCAACCGGCCCCCGGCGTCCGGCATCATGATGGCGACGGTGGCGTCGAAGACCTCGCCGATGTGGCGGGCGGCGATCCGGATCAGGTCCTCCACCCGCCGCGTGCCGGCCAGATCGCGGCTCATTGCATAGAGCGCGGCCGTGTGCTGCTCGCGCTGGCGCGCGGCCTGGGCCTGGGCCCGCAGCCGCACGGTGAGGCTGCCGATGACGAGCGCGACCGCGAACATGACGAGAAAGGTGAGGAGGTAGTGGGCGTCGGCGACCGTGAGGGTATAGTAGGGCGGGACGAAGAAGAAGTTGAAGGCGGTGACGGCCAGCAGCGACGCCAGGAGCGACGGGCCCCGCCCGTGGCGCACGGCCACCACGACGATGCCGAGCAGGTACACCATGACGAGGTTGGCCGGCTCCAGCCGCCCGAACATCAGCCAGGCGGCGCCCGTGGCCAGGCCCACCACCGCCACCGCCCACCCGTACGCCGGCCAGTCGATCCGGACCCACCGGCGGCGCGGGGCGCGGCGGAGGTCGAGGGCCGCGCCCGCGGTCAGGTGCCCCAGGACCCCGGGGACATGCCTCCTCACGGGGGGCTAGCTTACGCCCGCCGCGCGCGGCCGGCCGCCCCCGTCATCGCTCCAGGTGGTAGGGCACGTCGGCCACCACGACGTCCTTGCGGAAGAGCAGCGCGCCCTTGATGAGCAGCGCCGTCTGGTTGTGCAGCAGGTGCTGCCACCAGCGGGCGGGAATGAACTCGGGGAGCACGATCGTGAGGACGTGGCGCTGCGTCCCGTCCCGCAGCCGGTCGATGTACTGCAGCAGCGGGCCGAGCGTGGAGCGGTACGGGGACGGCAGGATGACCAGGGGGACGCCCTGGCCCCAGGTGACCCATCGCTCCACGATCCGCCGCGTCCGGACCGGATCGGTCTCGACGTAGAGGGCCCGGACGTCCTCCGACAGCGCCCGGGCGTACTGCAGGGCGTGTACCACGCCCCGGTGGAGGTCGCCTACCAGCACCAGCGTCGTGTTCCGGATGGGGGCGGGCTCGAAGTCGCCGAGCGAGAGCTGCGCCGCCACGTCGGCGTAGTGCCGGCGGACCAGGAGGAAGGCGGCGACGAGCGTGGGAATGAGCCCGATGACGATCCAGGCCCCCTCGGCGAACTTCGTGACCGCCAGCGTGAGCATGACCAGGCCGGTCGCCGCCGCCCCCACCGCGCTGAACCAGGTCCGCCACCACCAGCCCTCCTCGCGCCGCCGGAGCCAGCGCACGACCATCCCGCTCTGGGAGAGCGTGAAGGAGACGAAGACCCCGATCGCGTAGAGCGGGAGGAGCGCATGCGTGTCGCCCTGGAAGGCGATCAGGAGCGCCACCGCCAGGGCGGCCAGGATCAGGATGCCGTTCGAGAACACCAGCCGGTCCCCCTGGTTGCGGAACTGGCGAGGCATGAACCCGTCCCGGGCCATGAAGAAGGACAGGCGGGGGAAGTCGGCGTACGAGGTGTTGGCGGCCAGGAGCAGGATCAGCATCGTGACGGCCTGGATCTCGTAGTAGGCGGCGGCGCCGCCGAACAGGCGGCGCGCGATCTTCGAGACCACGGTCTCGTCGGCCCCGGGCACGATCCCCAGGTCGTGGGCCAGGTAGGTGAGGCCGAGGAACATGGAGACGGTCATGGCCCCGAGCCACGCCATGACGATGCGCGCGTTGTGGGCCTCGGGCGGCCTGAAGGCCGGGACCCCGTCGGACACCGCCTCGATGCCGGTCAGGGCGGTGCAGCCGGCGGCGAAGGCCCGGAGGAGCAGGAAGAGCCCGACGCTCTCCAGGCCCGGAGGGTGGGGCTCGTACGGCGCCTCCGGGACCCATCCGAGCGACGCGGCGGCGAGGCCGTAGGCGATCATGGCCAGGATGCTGGTCACGAAGAGGTAGGTCGGCGCGGCGAACAGCCGGCCGGATTCGCGGACGCCGCGCAGGTTCGCCAGCGTGATCCCGATCACCACCAGCACGCACAGCACCACCCGGTACGGCAGGAGCCCGGGGACGGCCGAGGTGACCGCCGCGATGCCGGCCGCCACGCTGACGGCCACGGTGAGCACGTAGTCGGTCAGCAGCGCGGCCCCGGCGACCAGCGAGGGGAGGATGCCTAGGTTGTCCCGGGCGACGATGTAGGCGCCCCCGCCCTGCGGATAGGCCCGGATCGTCTGCCGGTAGGACGCGATGACGATGAGGATCAGCGCCGCGATGCCGGCGGCGATCGGCAGCGCGTAGCTCAGGGCCAGGGGCCCGGCCAGGACGAGGACGTGCAGGATCTCCTCGGTCGCGTAGGCATTGGAGGACAGCGGGTCGGAGGCGAAGATCGCCAGCCCGGCCGCCTTCCCCAGCCGCTCGTGCCGGGCCTGGGCCGTCGGCAGCGGCGTGCCGAGCAGCCGGCGCTTCAGACGATGCAGGCGCACGCCTCATTGAAGGCGCAGCCGGGGTCAAGATGTCGTCAAGAGATGCCCCGGCGCCGTCAAGCCGGCGTAAGGACGCGCTCAGCGGCTCACGTGCGGGCTGCCGGCGATCCAGAAGCGGAGCCGGCGCTCCCTGGCCTTCGTGATGCCGACGCGCGGCCCGCGGCGGATCGTGAACCGGCGGGGCCGGTCGGGCGGCTCGATGGTCAGGGAGCCGCGGGTGAGGTCGGCGCCGCTGTCGCGCACGGTGAGCCCCAGGGCGCGGGTGAGGTTGCCCGGCCCGCTGGCCAGC